>NZ_RQFK01000033.1:0-300000 GCF_004770765.1 Leptospira noumeaensis
TCCTTTAAAGCTGCCAATTTTTTTCGAATGGATCCAACTTCCTTAGGGTCTTTGTCTCTATACACCACTAGAACTTCCTTGGAGGGGTATTGGAATTTTTGGAATGCCGAAATCATCGAAGGATAACTGAGTGAATTTTGTGTGAGTTCAGGAAGAAAATAGGAAAAAATGGAATTTGCCTTTTTTTCCAAATCGTAGTTTTTGAATCCGAAAGAAAACAAAAGATGAAACAGATGTAAGATGGTAGAATTTCCTGATGGTTCCACCCCATCATAACCTTCGATGGTTCTGACTATTAAATCTTCGTTTCCATGAAAGGATTCGTAAAAAGGTCCAACCTTTGATTCAAAATTGGAAAAAACATAATCCAATGATTTTTTTCCTTTTTGGTATGCAGACAAATCTCCATCCAATTGAAAGAGTTTCATCGAAACCCAAATGAATTCTGCGTAATCCGGAAGGGTACCAAAGTATTTGGCTTCTCCTTCTCTGAATCTTCGAAGGATAGATCCATCATCACCTACAAGTTGTTTTACGATAAATTGATAAATCTTTTTGGCGTCGTTTAAATACTCATCCTCCCCCGAAACCTCATAAGCTGACAAAAGAGCACGAATCCAAAGACAATTCCAGGAAGTGAGAACTTTATCATCCCGAAGTGGACGAATCCTTTGGTTTCTATGGACGAGTAATTTATTTTTGGCATCCGTAAGTTTGGTTAAAAATTCAGGAGTGAATTGGATTCCTTCTGCATATGGATTTTTTCCCTTCCAATACACGTTTAAAATGTTTTGGTGTTCAAAATTTCCTTCTTCAGTGACATTCCAAAACCCTTGGATTTCTTCTGAGGCCACGAGAGATAAAAATTCGTCGTGGTTCCAAATGTAGAATTTTCCTTCTTCCCCTTCGGAATCCGCATCTTCTGCACTGGCAATCCCGCCCGATTCTAAGGTCATATCCCTACGGATATAGTTCACAATCTCCCGGATCACTTCTAAAAAGAAAGGTTCTCCCGTTGCCTTGTACAATAAAGAAAGTGCTTCTACATAGAGGGAATTGTCATACAACATCTTTTCGAAATGTGGCACAAGCCACTCATGGTCTGTCGCATAACGGCAAATCCCTCCGCCCACTTGGTCATAAATCCCACCGGATTTCATGGCATAAGCTGTGTTAAAAGCCATCTCGAGGGCCCTTGGATCTTTTTTAAGTAAGTAGAATTCCGTAAGGAAACTAAGAGCCATACTGGGTGGAAATTTATTTACAGAATTGGTTTTGAACCCAAAAAACTCTTTATCGTACACTTGGAGGTATCGTTCAAAATTTTTATCTATAATGTCTTGGGCTGGGACTTTTCCTTCATTGGGTCTTGTTTCATTGTCACGTAAATACTGTGTCAAGTCGCCAGCAGCTGTAATCAGTTCCTCTCTTTGGTTCTTCCAAGCCTCAGATACCAAACGGAGAACCTCTTTGAAACTGCGTTTTCCGTAGCGATTTTCCGGAGGAAAGTATGTTCCCCCAAGGATAGGTTCCTTTGTCGGGGTGAGAAACATATTGAGAGGCCAACCCCCTTGGGTTCCCATAGCGTGCAGTGCGTCCATATAAATTTTATCTATGTCTGGTCGTTCTTCCCTGTCTAACTTGATGCATACGAAATCACGGTTTAAGACTTCTGCTGTGGAATCATCTTCAAAGGATTCCCGTTCCATCACATGGCACCAGTGACAAGTCGAATACCCAATGGACAAAAGGATGATTTTATCTTCTTTTTTGGCTTTTTCGAAAGCTTCCGTGCCCCAGGGAAACCAATCTACGGGATTGTGTGCATGTTGTAACAGATAAGGACTTTTTTCATGAACCAGACGATTCGGTTTTTTCGACAGATTTGCCACAATGTTCTCCCAGAAACTAAGGTTTCTCCACGTAGCTTTTTACATTTTAGGTTGCTTGACAAGATTGATTTTTTCATCTTGTTTCTGTAAGGGGTTTAAGAAGTTTCCATTGAACAGTCACAATATTTCTACCCCGTATTTTTTTATAAGTCCTCGAAAGTTGACCAGCTGGTTAATATCTTTTAGTCTTTTAAGTTTCCCTATTTTTGCGGAATCAGACTTTGAAGAGGATGTCAAACGGATGCAGCTTTCCCAGTGGGAAAACGGCAACACCATTCCCGAATCGCTCCAGGCGGCGAATGGTCCGAAAAAACTACGACTCACCATCTCCCAAGCCATTGAGCAAGTCATCGAGAACAATACGATTGTTCAAAATGCCAAACTGGAAATTGTCAAAGCAGACAGTCCCGAATGGAAAAATGAATCCAAATACACTTGGAAGGCTCTTGCCAGTATCCAGTCTTCCAAACAACTTTTTCCAAATAACCGGAACAACATCTTTGCCGGAACGATTCGATCCCAAGATAAAATCTCAGCAGGTGTTGAGAAACAGTTCAAAACGGGAACCTATTTCAAAACAGAAATCAGTACGATTCGTTATGACGTAAATGCCTTTGAAGATCCTGCTTCACAAAGTGGATTTGGAAGTTTACTTGCAGCTCCACCGATGTACACTGGAGCACTCTCTGTCACTCTGTCGCAAGAATTGCTTAAATATGGTTTTGGTAAAAACGAAGAAGATAAGGAAAAACTTTTAAAAAACCAAACCCTTCTTGTTCGTGAAAACTATATCAATATCCTAACGCAACTAGTGGTAAAGATTCTAGTGGATTATTGGTCACTTAGCATCGTAGACTCGCAAATTGCTACTTACGAAAAAGTATCTAAAAACACTGAAGAAATTCGTAGATTGACCTTACGCAAGACAGGTCTTGGCCTTTCAGAAGGATTTGAAGTCAACCAATGGAACCAAGCTTATCTTAAAACCCAATCTCTTTTAGCAAAATCAAAAGTAGATCGGATTGAAGCAGAAAGAAATTTAGTGCGTATTCTCAATGTAGACACTGGATCTTCTATTGAGGGTGTCACTGATCTTAGTGAAACTTTACCAACTGGAATCAATCTGAAGGCAGACAAAGAGTATGCACTTTCTAGAAGAACCGATTATCTCATTTTAAAACGAGAAAGGGAAATAGCAAAATTGGCTTTAAACACAGCCCTTGCGGAAGACGATCCATCACTTCTTGCTACATTCTCTTATAGTTCCATTGGTCAAAATTTCATTTCTCCTCAGGACAATTTCATTGCTCGCCAAAGAGGAATTACATCTTGGAATTACCCACAAATTCTTGCTGAACTAAAGATGTCTTATCCCCTTTGGGATTTAGGAATCAAAGCAGGAATTCGGGATGCGGAAACCAATCTCAAAGTAAACGAGATGAAAATCCAAAACTTGGAACAAGAAATTTCCCAAGAAATTGACAACCGTTATGAAGCCCTTGTCTCAAGTCACGCCCTCCTAAAGGATCTGATCAAAACAAGAAAAGAAACTGAAATTTTTTACAATGGGCTTATGGAAAGGTTTCGTCAAGGTCGCTACACGGCTGTTAACGTAAAGAATGCCCTCGATAGTTTGGCGAATGCGGAACTTGCGGTAACACAGGCAAAAATTAATTTTAATATCAATTTAGTTCGTTACGAGTTGGCAAAAAATTCTCTCTTTGAGAAGTATGGACTCGATCTCTATTCCATTTTGGAAGAGGTCGAAAAAAGAGCCAAATTAGAAACCGATAAATTATGAAAGCCCTTCCTTCACACAGAAAAGAAGAGATGGTTCGTTACAGAAGAACCTTCCACCAGTTTCCGGAACTCAAATATGAGGAAAAGGAAACTGCTTCATTTGTGAAGGAACATTTAGAATCTTTAGGATTCCAAGTGGAATCAGGGATTGCAGAAACTGGGCTTGTGGCTTTATTTGATTCTGGGATTCCCGGAAAAACCATCCTCGTCCGCGCAGATATGGATGCCCTGCCGATCCACGAAGAAAACAATCACGAATACAAAAGTAAAAACCCAGGAAAGATGCATGCCTGTGGCCATGATGGACATACAAGCATCCTTATGGCTCTTTCGTCCGAGCTAAAAGCAGCTTTCTCTGACTTTGTTCCTAAAGGTCGAGTTCTACTTTGTTTCCAACCTGCAGAAGAAGGTGGTTCCGGGGCAGACAAAATGATTGCCTCCGGGATTTTAGAAAGATACCAAGTGGATTCTGTTTTTGCACTCCATGTTTGGAACCATATTGATTTAGGGAAAGTTGGTGTTGTGAACGGAACCATGATGGCATCCGTTGATGAATTCAAAATCACTGTCAAAGGAACTTCTGGACATGGAGCCATCCCGCAACATACGGTGGATCCGATTGTAGTTGGTTCTCATTTAGTGACTTCCTTACAAACTTTAGTTTCCAGAAATGTAGATCCACTTGAGCCTTGTGTGGTGACTGTGGGTTCCTTTCATTCGGGAAATGCTTTTAATGTCATTCCTGAAACGGCAGTTCTACACGGAACCGTTAGAACCTATTCAAAATCTGTTTATGAAATGATTCCGAAACGAATGGAATCCCTTGTGAGCCAAGTGGCAGCTGGATTTGGAGCAAGTATCGATTTCGAATACAACCGCGTTGACAAACCAACCATCAATGACCCAGCTATGGCGGACATTGTGAGAACTGCTGCAAAAAATGTTTTGGGTGAAAATTGTCTTACAGAAGAAAATACAAGAACCATGGGTGGGGAAGATTTTTCAGCCTTTCTTATGGAACGGCCTGGTTGTTATTTTTTTATTGGATCTCGGAACGAAGCCAAAGGTTTTGTCCACTCTCACCACAGTTCTTTTTTTGATTTTGACGAAGATGCCCTTCCTGTTGGTCTTTCCGTAATGAAAGAAGTCATTAGAACCTACCTATTAAATTCCAAATAATAAAAAATAATCTTGCCTGTTTTTTGACCAATTTTAATAGTTAGATATCTAACCATTTTCCAGAGGATTCCAATGATTTCATTCGAACAAATAGACGGAATCGGATTTATCCGATTGGGCATCAATGACAAGAACAGTTTTTCTAACGAATCGTTTTTGGAATTGAAAAAAACCATCCAAACAGCAAAAGAATCAAACTCCAAAGCCATTGTTTTAAAAAGTGATTCTCCTGGAAGTTTTTCGCTTGGTCTTGACCTTACCACTGTCAGTACAATGGATATGTCAAAAGACCTTGCGGCTTTCCTCGGTTTATTCTATGAAAACTTAGAAAGTTTATTCACACTTCCCGTGCCCACAATCGCAGAAATCTCCGGACATGCTTTGGGTTATGGTGCTATGCTTGCTCTTGTTTGTGATTACCGTTATGCGACGGAAGACATCCGATTTGGATTACCGGAAGTTAAAATTGGAATCCAAGTTCCTTCCTTTATTTATGCACTTCTTGGTGAAGCAATAGGATATGACGCGGCCAAACGCCATGTGCTCCTTGGAGATGCATTCAAAGCAAAAGAAATGCCTAGTTTGTTTGAAGAAATCGCGGGAACAGAAGAAGATTTGAAGAAAAAATCAAAATCCCTCCAAACAAAATTAAAGAAAAATTCTTTGTCTGCAATGAAGGATACAAAATCAGGAATTTTGAATGTTCAAAAAAACATATTGGCTTTGATCAAACCTGATATCGAAGCAACCATTCAAAGTATCCAATCAAAAGATGCACAAGAAGGAATTTCTGCATCCGTTCAAGTGAGAAGGCCTGTTTTTACTTCTTAAACATAAGCTATCTTTGGATTAATTTTCTTTTTTATTCCGAATGTGTTTGTAAATGACTTCGAGGATAGGATATAAAGTATCCTCGTTTTCTTTAGAAATTCCCCAAGTTTGTAATGAAAGAAGTTTCGCAGAGATAGTCACAATTTTTTTTCGTATTTTTTTCCCATCCTTTGACAAAAGGAGAGCCCACTCCCTTCCATCACTCGGGGAAGGATTTCGTTCCACAAGACCTTCTTTCACTAACCTATTCACAAGCACTGTACAAGTCGGTTTTGTTTTTTCAATGGTTTTGGCAATTTGTGTCATATTGATAGGAATTTTACTACGCAATAGAAATGTGAGGATTTCAAAATGGGAAGTGGTGAGTCCCGGGTATCCTAACTTTTCCATTTCCAACCGAACAATCTCTGCAATTTCCGAACTAATCCGATCGAAATACCGAACCGAACGAAACCGTTTGGGAAGTTCTCTACTCATAAAATTTCGGCAAACAGAATAAAACGAAAAACATTATGCCTTTAATGCTTCAATTTCTGAAATTTCTTTCGGAATGGACTCGGTCAAATTGATAGGTGTTTTTCCATGAATGAGAATGTCATCTTCGATACGGATTCCAATTCCACGAAATTCCTTCGGAATGGATTCGTCCGTTGGATCAAAATATAGCCCAGGTTCTACAGTAACCACCTGACCATCCTTAAGTGGCCTTGACTTTCCTTCTAAAAAATACCTTCCCACATCATGTACATCCATCCCCAGGTAATGTCCCGTACGATGCATATAAAATTTTCGGTAAGTACCCTTCTCTATGATTTCTTCCAAACTTCCTTTTAAAAACCCCATTTCTCTTAAACAATCACTGAGAAATTTTACTGTTTTTTCGTGAACTTCATTGAAGGGAGTTCCGGCAATCGAATTACGAATGGCATTTTTTTGCGCATACAAAACAATTTCATAGATAGTTTTTTGGGCCTCGGTAAATTTTTTACCTACAGGAAAAACACGAGTCACATCGGCAGTATAATAATTCCACTCTGCACCCGAATCCACAAGAACCAAATCACCATCTTTTAAAATATCATCATTACTGACATAGTGAAGGATACAGGCATTTTTTCCAGAAGCCACAATATGGCCATAACCACCACCAATCGATCCGTATTTCAAATACTCATTGTCGAGGAGTGCTTCCAATTCGTATTCATACATTCCAGGTTTACTTTCTCGCATAATGCGCATATGGCCAAGTTTTGTGACTTCGGCTGCATTTTTTAAAATGGCAATTTCTTCTTTGGATTTAGTGAGTCTTTCTTCATGTAAAAAATTGGGGTGTTCTATGCGATGAGGTCCGAACTTTCCTTCCCTTGCCCTTTCGGAAAGATTTCGGCATTCGGTGATGAGTTCCCGGTCGCGGTCGGGATTTTCACCGAAAAAATAATACAAGGTATGGTTACCAATCAGAATGGCAGGTCTTTCTTTTTCCCAATCAGTTAAGTCATAAGAAAAATCCAAACCTAACATAGATTTGATTTTTTCTTTTCCAAGCCTGATCCCTGTCCAAATTTCCCTTTCTTTGTCTTTGGGCAAACAAAACATCCCAGACACATCTTTTGTAATGACAAGGATAGAATCTTCTTCTGTAATCCCTGTTAGATAATAAAAATCAGAATTCTGGCGAAATTTATATTCTACATCTCTATTTCTAATTTTATGGTTTGCCGCAAATAAAAGAAAGATCTCACCAGATTTTAACTTTTTTTGAATGTTAACAATCCGACTGCGGTATAATTTATTGTTGTATTCTTTTGTTTTTTTATCAGGTAATTTCATTTGAGATGACTTCCTCTAAAGCTTCAAAAATCCGCACAGGGTTTTGGTCCAACATACAGCGGAAATGTCCCTCTGGACAAATTCGTCCGCCATGGATTCCACAAGGCCTACAATTTAAACCTTTTACCTCCATGATTTTATGTCTATCGGAAAGGCTTCCATATCCAAAGGCTGGGATGGTTGCCCCGTAGAGCATCACGGTCGGAGTATTAAATGCGGAGGCAAAATGAATGGGACTAGAGTCGTTAGAAATGATGGCATTTGCATTTCGAATCCAAACCATAAGTTCTTTCAAATTTGTTTTTCCCACGAGAGAAAACAATCGGTCTCTTTCCTTTAGTTCCAATGGTTCTGTTTTCATCAGTCGAAAGATTGTATTTTCAATTTCCAAATCTGCCTTACTACCGATGAGAATCACAGTTTCTTTTCTTTTGCGTAAAATTTGAGTGATGACACTTACAAATTTTTCTTCCGGCATTCGTTTGGTTTCCCAAAGGGATGATGGTGCAATTAAAATGTATCCTTCTTCATTCGAAAGGATTCCCTTTTTTTTGGATAAAAAGGATTCTTCTTCGAGTATCCCTGGAAATAAATAAGGCCTTCGTTCTCTACCTTTTGGAAAATCATATTCATCAAATAATAAGGAAAAAAGTTTTTCCACTTCATGTGGACCTTGTTTTGGTCGCGAAACTGTTTTTGTATGTAAAAATGAGAATCCTGATTCCTTATATCCAATCCGAATGGGGGCACGACTTAAGTAAGAAAGTAAACTAGAACGAAAGGAAAAATGCGCAGAGTATACCTTACTAAAATTTTCTTTTTTTAAGGAATTTGCAAAATGCAAAAACGCAAAAAAATTCTTTTTCACCCGTTTTTTATCTAATGACCAAACTTTAGTTAAATCAGGATTGTTTTCCAATACAGATTCTGTACCTGCATTCACAAGTACATGGACTTCTGCTCCTGGATGTTCCGTTTTTACCGCATGGAAAAACGAAGTAGATAGGATTAAATCTCCGAGGAAGGCAGTTTGGATGATCAGTATTTTTTCGGGCATCAGTCTCGTTCTAATATCGACACAAAGTTGTTTGTAGCAAGTCCACCTATACTTTGTGCTACTGCCAACCGCTTTTCAGGCCATTCCTCAAAGAACCGGCAAAGTTCGACAATTTGTGCGAGGCCAGAAGCACCAACTGGATGGCCTCGTGATTTAAGCCCACCAGAGGAATTGATAGGTATTTTTCCTTTGGGATGTGTTAGACCAGCCTTTACCTGAAACAAGGCCTCTCCTCGTTTGAAAAATCCCGCATCTTCGGCTCCCACAAGTTCAAAGGGAGTGAATGCGTCGTGTAATTCTGCAAAATCGATATCATTGGGACTCACACCTGCCTCCGCATAGGCTTTTTCAAAAGCGATTCGATTGGCAAGAAAACTCGGGTCGGCTGAGGTGAGAAACGGTGCGGTTCCTGAACCCATTCCTTTGACTGAAATGGAACTTGGGTCTTTGGAAAGGATAAGGGCTGCCGATCCATCCGACAAAGGTGAGATATCATACAAACCTAAGGGACTTGCAATTTTCGTTTGGTTTTGGTATTCTTCCAAAGTTAAATTCTTTTTGATATGTGCTTTAGGATTTAAGAGACCATTGTCATGGAGTTTCTTTGCGATGGCAAAAAGATCCTCATCTTTATATCCGTAATCATTTAAATACTTACGAGTGATCATGGCTCCACCTTGTGCCATGGACATCCCCAAATTTCGTTGTGTATCAGAAAGAACAGAACCTAACAAAAGATTACTTTCTTCCCGATTCAACTGGCTCATAAGTTCTGTTGCCACAACGAGTCCATGGTCGTATCTTCCACTGAGAATCAAATTCACTCCCAATTGAAAGGCAGAAGCACCAGATGAAGATGCAGTTTCCATACGAATGGAATATACATCACGAAGGCCAAGTAATCCAGGGAGTTTAGCAGAAAGATGGTATTCTTTGTTATAAGAATCAGGCGAAAAACTAGCGTAAATAATGAACTGAATTTTGTGAGATTGAAACTCATGTACAGATTGTTTTGCGGTCGCAAAGGACAAATTTAGTTGTGATCCTTTGTGTTTTCCGAATACACTCAATGATGGATTGTGAATGTAAACTTTCTTCATTAGAATATAGTTTAGGCTTGCCTATTCTATGAAAACCAATTATCTTTCCAATTGAAGAGAGAAAATGAGGCTACCCATATGAAGGGAAAGAAAGAAGTAATCGACATTTTAGCGGAAGTTCTAGCGGCTGAACTCACAGCCATCAATCAGTATTTTATACATGCAAAACTCTGTAAAAATTGGGGGTATTTGGAACTTGCCGATTACCTTAGAAAAGAATCCATTGAAGAAATGAAACATGCAGATGAAATCATCGAAAGGATTCTGTTTTTTGATGGGATCCCTGATTTACAAAAGTATCTAAAAATAAACGTAGGCCAAACAGTTCCCGAAATGTTGGATCATGATTTACAATTGGAATACAATGCGGTGGAAAGACTCAACCGTGGGATTGATATCTGTGTAGCAGCGAAAGACAATGGAACTCGTGAACTCCTAGAAAAAATCTTAGTTTCCGAAGAAGAACATATCGATTGGATTGAAACACAAAAATCCATCATTGATTCCATCAGCCTTCCAAACTACTTGTCACAAAAACTAGGAGACTCGGAATAAAACCTACTCACCCCACTTACCATGCCATTTGCGGAGAAGGTCTTTCTTCGCTTTTGGAATCTGAATTAAAAACACACCATCTCAAAATTAACAGTTCCAACCGAGGTGGTGTTTTCTTCTCTGGAAAAAAAGAAGATGTCATTCAGTTTGCCATTCATACAAAATTTGCTTCTCGCATCAACTTACAGTTGCTACATGAAAATGCAGATACTTATGACGAGTTTTACGCCAAAGCTTGCGAGTTACCTTGGGAAAAATACATCTGTCCAGAAATTAGTTTTCGGATTGATGCTGAAACCAAAGACAAATTAAAAAACTCAGAATTTACTATGCATCGTATGAAAGATGCGGTGTTAGATCGACTGCGAAGTAAAAAGATCCCCCTTCCTGAAATTGAAAAACGTATGGCAGATGTAACTATTGTTGTCAGATCCCATACAGACAAATTCAGCATTGAACTTTCTCTCTCGGGAGATCCAGTAGGAAGACGTGGATATCGACTTTTTGCTGGAAACGCCCCAGTCAGAGAACCGATCGCACAGGCCATGCTCGAAATTTCCGGATGGAAAGAAGGAAATACTTTGGTAGATCCCATGTGTGGGTCAGGAACCATCCTCATTGAGGCGGCGCTTAGGGAACGATTGTATGGAGAAATCAATCGGTTTCTATTTGCTGAATCCCCCGTCTTTCAAATCCTTTTTCCTACCTATGTATTTTCTGAAAGGAAAATGGAAAAACCAAATGCTCCCCATCTTTTTGGATTTGATGTGGACCCAGAAGCCGTTCGTATCGCAAAGGAAAATGCTTATGAGGCAGGTGTCGAAGATTTTGTTACCTTTGAAGTCGGCAACTGTTTGGACTTAAAAAACAATTTTGGAAGCCAAGGCCATGTGGTTACCAATCCTCCGTATGGAGATCGGATTGGAAAGCCAATGGAAGATCTAAAAGAGATGTACTTTCAATTTGGAAAGGTCATCAAAAATGAATTTGGTGGTTGGAAGTTTACAGTCCTTAGCGGTGACTTTTCCCTTCTAGGAAAATTTGGTCTGAAAGAAAATGCACATTTAAGTTTGAAACATGCAAACCTAAAAGCAAAAATTGTGGATTATGAGATCCGTGGGGGGAAATGAATTCCAAAGACGTACTCAGCCGAGTCTTTGAAATCACTAGAGATCCAAGAGATGGACTTCTTTTCTTAAAGGAATTCCAATCTCTTTCTCCTGAATCGTTTGCCATCCTTTATGCAGACTCAGAAACCATTTTTAATAGTTCCGAAGCCTTATTTTCTGACTTAAAACTTCTCTACCAACTGGATCTTTTTCCCTTTGTTGTTTTAGAGGTTGACAGTTTTCAATATTTAAAAGTTTTTTTCCCACTCGAACAAATGAATTTAGATGGAGAAAGAAGTCTTGGTTTTTCTTACCAAGTTGTGGACCGAAACAAACCACTCAAAGAAGAAGTCGCAAATAGCATTCGTCAGAAAAAAATTCCGATTCTACTTTGGGACGATGACTCAGAAAAACTTTCCTCTCTTTTGGACCGTTGTCGTTCCATCCTCCATTCCTCAAAAGTAATTTATGTTTCTATTGATGGACCACTGAAAGATCCAAATACAAACAAGGTAAAATCCATTTTACAAAGTGATTCTAGGTTATCTTTACCCGAGGGCACTGCTTTATCTAGATCACAGAATGAATTCATCCAACTTTCTGAGGATCTTTTGTCAAAAATTGAAGATCCAAAATTTAGTATTGTTCTCACTTCCCCATTTACTTTGCTTACAGAACTTTTTACCGTCAAAGGTAGCGGAACACTCGTTAAGCGAAAAAACAAAATCCGAGTTTGCCATTCCACTGATGAAGTTGATATGCCAAGAGTTTTCCAACTCATTGAAGAATCCTTTGGAAAACCTTTAAAACCTGAATTTTACAAAACTAAATTTGATGTGTTATTTTTAGAAGAATCCTATAGGGCCTGCGCTTGGTTACAAAAAACAGAACAAGGGTTTTTACTTTCTAAGTTTGCCGTCAATGGAGTGGCAAGAGGTGCCGGTGTCGGTCGAGACATTTGGGATCAAATTTTAGAACATTGCCGACCTCTTTTTTGGCGCAGTAAACCAGACAATAATATCAACAAATGGTATATGTCTGTGGCACAAGGGATAGAAAAAGATGATAGTTGGTATTATTATTGGCTTGGGCTAGGTCAGTCTCTCATTCCTGCAACCATCCAAACTTTAAAGTCTCAACCGGAAGATTTTTTTCCAAAGTAACCATAGAGATGCAACCTCAAACTTCAGTTTTAGTGTATGATGGAAATTGTGAGTTTTGCACTCGCCTTGCTAAATCCATTCGTGAAAAAACAAGGGACCAAATTGCCATTGTTTCCTACCACCAACTCACAGACAATGAACTTCAAGTCCTCCACAAACAGTTGAGTCGAGATTTGTGTGCCGGCGAAGTGCAGTTCATAACATCAGGGAATCGTTACCCAGGTTTTTTTGCTGTCAGACAACTAGTCTGGAAAATGGACATCTACAAATACTTTGGTATTCTTTTGTATTTGCCCCTTGTACCCTTTCTTGGAATGGCAACGATGTATTTGTTGAAACGATTTCGAAAGAAACTATCTTAAAACACTTTCTTTGTCCAAACGGGAAAGGCCTCTGTAAAAATCTTCCCGGGCTACAAGTGCGAGTAAATTTCCTTCCATCACTTGTTTTTTAGATTCTTCTGATTTGGCTGTTTCTTCAATGAGTTCAAACATCCGTTGGCTATGGCCTTCATCCGCATCCAAATTCACTTGAAAAAATTTCCCCTCAGGCAAAGCCATTTCCGATTTAAGTTTTTTGTAAGCAAGAGCAATCTGAGAATATTCTAATTTGAGAAGGTATTCGTTTGCCGGACCTAAGGCACCAAGTCCATAAAAAAATCCTTTTTCAATAATGGATTCCATTTTATCTAAATAGGTTTTTGTTTCTGGTAATAAATGATGGTTCAAAAAATCAAAATTAAGTTTTGTTAAAAATTCCGTTAAAATAGAAACATGGGTGTCTTCTATTTTCCCTTCTCCGAGTTCTCCCCAAATATTTTCCACAAGGACAATCTTTGCATTTTGATCCCTTGTTTTAGCGGCTACTAATAAAAACCAATCCACAAAACCAATGGATACAAAGTATTCCTGGCTTAACCATAAAATTAAGTCATTAAAACTCATGGTTACATTTCGTTCTAACAACCACTGGGAGCGGAGAACTGGATGTGTTTCTACATCCGTTTTTAAGATTTCAGTGATCTTCATAGGTTTTTTTCCTTTGCATAATTGTAACGATGATGGTGCTCGTATTCTGAAAATCCTAATTCCAAACAGTGGTTTAGGAGTTCGGAATATGATCTTCCGGCTTTTTCCCATAACAAAGGCAATGTGGAATATACCGGAGAAAATCCTGGTGTTGCATTCACTTCCAATAAATAAGGAAATCCATTTTCTAATTTAAAATCAATGCGAAGGTAACCGGAACTTCCAAGGATGTTTGCAATTTGGATGGCATAAGTTTGAAGGGAAATTGTCAGTTCAGTTGGTACTGCAAAATCTAAGGATTCAACAAAACTTTCCTTGGATTTGACAAGGTTACTATAAACGAATCCAGGATAGTCCACGTAAGCCGGAGCAGTAGCCGAGTAATTTCCTTTATTTCCAAGAACTCCAATGGTGAGTTCCCTTCCCGAGAGGTAAGATTCGACAAGAACCAAGTGGAATTTCTTAAGGAGTGTTGGTACAACTTTTTCCCAACCTTTATGCGTTTGGATGAGGTTTTCTTCCCCAATGCCTAGGCTTGAACCTTCTCCATTTGGTTTCACAAACAAGGGTAAAGCTGCCGGTGGTTTTTCTGTCCCCGCGTCCACGAGCCAAAAATCTGCAGTGGGAATTCCAAAGGATTTTAATAATAGTTTGGTTTTGTATTTATCTAATGTGAGGGTTTGGACGGATGCGGAACTTCCTGTATGAGGAACTGCCAAATATTCGCATAACGCTGGTATGTATGCCTCGCGATTTGGGGAATGATAACCTTCTACTAGATTCCAAACCATCCATTGGTCTCTTTCATTTACTGGAATTCCCGATAGAACTGAAGCAATTTCAGAAGGATTTGATAAAACGGCAACTTCATAACCCAAATTTTGAATGGTAGTTTCCATTTTTTGAATGGTGTCTAAAGATTCCCATTCCTGAGAGAGTTCTGGTGTATTTGGGTCATATACATCACAAGCAAGAATGACAGTGCGTTTCATATACCCAGTTTCCTCAAGTCCTCATCACTCAAAACAGGATAATAGGATTCTTTTTCCGAATCTACTGGTTCAAAAGAAAAATGAATTTTTTTTGTGACCGCCGAACGGAATACATGTTGGCGAGTTTTTGGAATGTACCCCAAATACCAGTTAGGTGCAATAGTGATTTTTCCGCCACCACCTGGAAGGTCATTCACAAATTGTGGGATCCCCATCCCGCCAATTTTTCCTCGCATATACTCTACAATTTCAATCCCTCGTGCGAGAGGAGTGCGAAACCCACGGGATCCAGGGATGAGCTCTGGGTCATAAAGATAATAAGCACGAACTCTCATCTCCAGAAGTTTTTTATGAAGAGTCAGCATGGTTTCTTCGTTGTCATTGATCCCTTTCAAAAGAACGGACTGGTTCCCCACAGAAACACCTACTTTTAACAAACGTAGGATGGCTTCTTTTGCTTCCTTTGTACATTCATTGGGGTGATTGAACTGGGTATTACAAAATATAGAAAGTTTGTCGTTGTTATAAGTTTCTATGATTTTGCAAAGTGCATCTGTGATACGAAATGGCAAAGTGACAGGATTTCTTGTACCCAAACGACAGATTTTAACATGAGGGATGGAATTTAATTCCGAAAGGATCCACTCCAGTCTAGAATCTGCTAAGTTTAAAGGGTCACCACCGCTAACTACTACATCTTCAATTTCGGGATGATTCCGTATGTATTCAAATGCCTTTTCTAAATCCCCTTTTTCCATTCGTTCTTCATTTGAAGAAACTTTGCGACCTCGCATACAATGACGGCAATACACACTACAGGAATGATTGGAGAATAAAAGTACCCGATTGGGATACATATGGGTTAACCCACGAACAGGACTTAGTCTTTCTTCATCCAAAGGATCTGCACTTTCTTCCGAGGAAAACACCGCTTCTTCGGACCTAGGAACAATCATCCTTCGAATGGGACAATTAGGGTCAGTGGGACTCGACAAAGAAAGATAATAAGGAGTGGTGGAAACATGCAAACGAATGGTTTCACGGATTCCAATTTCTTCTGATTCAGTTAGTACAAAATACCTAGAAAGGTCTTCCCCCTTCACTCGGTTTTGTAACTGCGAGGTATAATCCGTCCAATTTGTCCGGGAATACAACTCTTCGCGCGCCCGAAGAACTTCTGATAAACTGCTTTGCACGAGCATAACTTCCAATTCCTTACTTGCCAAGAGACCACCAAATTCTTTTCTGGTGGTAATGCAAAAAAACCGCCTGGGGGAAATCCGCATGGTCGCCTTCGATGTCGATGGAACCTTATTTTCCTCAGAATCCATAATCTTTAAGACGTACGTGCAGGCAATCGAAGAGTTTGCTTCCAAGACAGGAAAAATTGCGTCCTTACCAACCCATGACCAAATCATGAATGAAATTGGGAAACCAGTGCGAACCATTTTTGCCAACCTTCTCCCCAGTTTGCCTGAAGTGGAAAGAGATGGAATTTCCGCAAGGGTTCTAGACCTGCTTTGTGACTCGATTCGAAGTGGCGGTGGTGATTTTTACGCTGGTGTTGGTTCTACCATTCACTACCTAAAAGAAAAAGGTTATACCATCACTTGCGCTTCCAATGGAAGGAAAGCCTATATCGAAACCGTTTTAGACACGGCAGGTGTATTACAATACTTCGAACCCATTGTAGTGATCAACCAAGACACCATCCATACCAAAGGAGAGATCCTTGCTGAATACGTTCGTAAATACAATTTAGAGCCCAAGGCAATTGCTATGATTGGTGACAGGTTTAGCGATTGGGAAGCTGCCAAAGAAAATGGATGTCCTTTTGGATTTTGTACCTATGGCCATGGCCTTCCCGGCGAAATCCCGGATTTCCATTGGAAATTCGACGATTTACCTACTTTAAAAGAGTTTTTTTAAATTCGAAATTCTCTACTTCTCCGACATTGATAGTGTGGCGGTACTTCCCCAAATCCAAGAAGATAAATGGAAATCTTTACGCTATTTGCTTGGCGGGATTTTCCTTGTACTCGTTCTCATAGAAAAATCAATGGGGTTTGATCCCAAAACTTCGGGAAATATCTTTCCCAAACAGGGTTTTCGTAACATTGGAAAAACCCAAGAAAAAACAAAATTTGCAGAACCCTCAGATCCTTTTAACAACAAGCAATCTTGGGAAGATGACTTAAACTGGGAAGAAGAAGTCCTCACCCAAACCTTTCCAGAAACCGCTCCCAAACAAACGACTAAGTCAAAATTTGTGGATGATACCATTCCAGAAATCACTCTTCCAGAAGACAGGTTTCCTGGCGCCGGCAAACGCCTGCAAGCGGAGGCGGGTTATTTACCTGTATATTTTTTAAAATTTTATGGTACTGGTAAAAATAGCCAATCACAACTTGTGAAACTTTCTCGAGAATTTCCAGGTGGAGACCCCATTCCATTTTTATTCCAAGAACTTACAAAAGGTCCGAATGCAGAGGAAAAAGGAAAGGGTGTATTGTCAGCCCTATCCAAACGAGTTCGCATGGAACCTAACTACCGATTGGAAAATGGAATCCTACACATTTCTGTTTCCGAAGACATAAATTACGGTGGAAGTATCGAAATCTTAAAGGATAGGTTGGACCAAATTTCTTTTACCATGGTTGGTAATTTTGGAATCAAAGGGGTCATTCTTTATACCAATGGAGAAAGGATTCGTACCTTAGGAAGTGACGGTCTGACCATCCCTGAGGTTCTTGCCAAATCCCAAAGAAAGGTAATCATTTTCTGATTCGGGAAATGGTTTACAGATCTTAGATTTTCTGTATCCTTAGCACTGGTTCCATATGCGTAGGCATACATTCAAAAGGTATTTTTTTGTTTTTCGTAAAATGTTTTTACGAATCTACCATCCAACCTTTACCGCCACAAATATTTCTGATATTGGTTCTTCTTTACAAATTTTCAGTGTGATGACGGCGGTTACGTCTATCATTTCATTACTTTTTGTGGATTCCCTTGTTCGCACGAAAGAAGCCAGTTTCTGGATCGCTTTTTTTCGAATTTCCTCCCTTGCGCTTTGTTTCTTTGTCTACTTATTCGGGAAAAAAAAAGTCCGATTGTTCCAAAGGCATATTTATGGAATTACTAGTTTAGTTCTGATCGGTCTCATCCTGCTTTACATTCCAATGATGGTTTATGATAAACCAAACCATGCGTATTATTTGTTCGGGTCTGCCATTGTCATTGCGAGTGCATCCATTCTATTGTGGATTGAGCCCTTTCGGATTTTATTACTCTCTACTTTGTACATAGCTGTATTCATTCCCTTACATTTAAATTTTTCACGTATCCAAGGATTTGATCGGTTTATCTTTTACCAAGATGTTTTGATAGTATCCTTTTTACTTGCCTTTGGGTTTGTTGCAAACCTTCTCATCAACTATTGGCGTTTCGAAGAATACAGAGTGAAAGCTAGGTTACGAATCACCGTAGGTAAATTACTTCGTATCAATCAAAAAATCGAAGACCTTTCCCGAGTGGATTCTATGACCGAACTCTTTAACAGGCGTCATCTGTTAGAACAATTTGATCTCTATAAAAAAAGATCCAACCGGGAAGGATTCATCATTGGACTTGTGATTTTAGATTTGGACCGATTGAAAGCCATCAATGATAAGTATGGCCACAAACAAGGTGACCTTGCCATCCAAGCCTTTGCCAAAACTGTAAAATCGAGAACGAGAATCACTGACATTGCAGCAAGGATTGGTGGAGATGAGTTTTGTTTATTAGTATCTCCTATCGATAAAGAAGGTTTGGAGATACTTACAGAATCCATTCGGGAAAAATTGGAACGTTTGCAAATTCCGATCCACAACCAACCAGGGGAATCTCTGACCTTAACCGTCTCCATCGGTGCGACACTATTCCGTCCCGAAGACGACCCAAGTTTTGACGAACTCTACCACAAAATTGATACGGCCCTTTACACCTCAAAAAATGAGGGCAGAAACCGAATTACCCTGATCGAATCTTAAAAAAATGATCGACAAGTTTAAAGAAAATCAAAAGCATTGAAATTGAGACTGATTCTCAGTTTATGTCCATTACGGATAAGGTGTAAAATTTCGAAAGATGGGGAGCATATCCCCCATCTTTTTTTTTGCCCTGTGCCCAGTACTGAACGGAAAGGACACCAAAGCTAATCTGGCGATTAGCCCAGATCCACTCCCACTTGGTTGCAGTCATATTCTTCGGTATAAAGTAAATTCCGTCGGATTGGTTGGAACCCACCTTCTGTCAGAAATTTTCGTGCTTCTTTTTCTGTTTTCAATCCAAAGGAACGGAGGACATTTTCTTCAATCACAACAGAAGAAATATCATCAGCACCAGAATAAAGTGCCAGTTGCCCAACGCCTTTTCCGAGCACCATGACGGATGTTTCAATATGTTTGATATTGTCTAAGAAAATCCGACAGATTCCCAGAACCTTTAAATACTCATGCGTTGGAACGGGCCTCACTTTGAAGCGTTTTGTTTGTGGTTGGAAGGTCCAAGGAATGAAGGATAAAAATCCACCTGTACGATCTTGCAGGTCACGAACCACACTTAGGTGTTCAATCACCTCTTCTTCCGTTTCTTCCGATCCAAAAACGACGTTTGCTGATCCGAGTAGTCCCACTTCGTGGCAGGTTTCCATCGCTCGCACCCATTCTGATACTGTGGCTTTTTTGGGAGAGATGATTTGGCGCATTCGTTCCGTAAGAATTTCCGCACCTGCACCTGGAACCGAATCAAGGCCAGCTTCTTTTAAAATCAGTAATACTTCTCGTAAAGGTTTTCCCGTGATGGTTTCTAAATTGATGATTTCTACAGGGGAAAAGGCACGGATATGCATCTTCGGGTATTTGGATTTCACAGTGCGAATCACATCCAAATAGTATTCAAAAGGAAGGTTTGGATACACACCACCTTGGAGGAACATTTGGTCAGCTCCTTCTTCTACGGCATAATCCATTTTCTGGAGGATATCTTCTTTGGAGAGGACGTAACCTTTTCCATTCCCGATCTCATCCATAAAGGAACAAAAACTACATTCCACATTACAATAATTGGTATAATTCACAACCCGGAACATCGTGTAACTGGCTTGGGTGTGTGGCCTTACCTTCTCCCGAAGGTACCGGGCCACCATTTGGATCTTTAAAAAATCTCCTGTTTTATAGAGGATGAGGGCCTCGGCAGGAGAGATGCGTTTGCCTGCTACGGCGTTCAAAAGGACAGCATCTGCGGGGTCATTTGAGCTAAATGAAAACGAGTCTAAGTTCATGATCTCTACCTACTTGGACAGGAAATCTCCTGATAGATCCCTGTAAAAACCGAATTTTCCTGGACATTCATTTTTCTATACAAATCCTAGGAAATACCAAACACCTTAAGGGCATAAACATAAATGGATATCGGAAGAATACTCTTTCACCTATTATTCACAGCATTTTTCGTCGTAGCAAACATTGTGTTTGTCCGCGCCATCCTTTACAGGCTCGGACTGATCTTCAATGGTCGTCCTGCTTTCTTCAATGAAGATGCAAAAAAGAACCTAAATATCGGATTTCGTTTAAAAAGTTTTTTAATAAACGTTGTCCTTCAAAAGAAAAACTTCCGAGAACCAGTGCGCGGTATCATGCACGCGTTTGTATTCTACGGATTCCTCGTGTATACCATCCACACAACAAGCCAAATGGTTGCTGGTGTGTTTGGTTATGTTATGGACGATCCATACAAATTTGCTCTACCTGATTTTTTATTCGGAGAAGCGGCAAACCATATCTATGAACAAGCAGTTAACTATGTTTCCATCCTTGTATTAACAGGTCTTGGATTCTTTGCTTGGAGACGTTGGATCAAAAAGGCAAAGGGCCTTGATGTTCACTCTCCAGCTTCTGCGATTGTGATTAGTATGATTGCCACTCTTATGGTCACCACCTTACTTGGAAATGGTGCCAAAACGGTTGCGGCAACTTACTTCACTCATGCCGGTCTCATTGATGGAGCCATCGGATCCGTTTGGGAATCCATTGGTGTTGCGAACTCTTCTGCAGATATCGTTTTTCAAATTATGTGGTGGGGACATATCATCACTGTGTTCTCGTTTATGTTGTATGTTCCTACATCAAAACACGCTCACTTAATTTTTGCTCCGTTTAACTACTTCCTTGCGACAGACACTCCTAAAGGCCAACTATCTAAACTCAATTTAGATGATGAAAATGCCGTTTGGGGATCAAACCGCGTAGAAGATTTCCCTTGGCCAAACTTACTTGATGGTATGTCTTGTATCGAATGTGGTCGTTGCCAAGTGGAATGCCCTGCCAATAGAACAGGTAAAGTATTAAATCCAAAAGCTATCATTGTAGAACTCAAACACCAAATGTTAGAGAAGATGCCAGAAGTTGCGGCTGCTCGTGCAGGCAAAACTCCTGAAGAAGGTGCAGAAGCAGTTGCTGCTTTAGACACAGGAGTCATCAACTCACATGAAGGTTTAAGTGAAGAAGCACTTTGGGGATGTACTACTTGTTATGCGTGCGTGGAAGCATGTCCTGTTGGAAACAACCAAGTAAACGCCATCATTGAAATGCGCCGTCACTTAGTTCTTGCTGAATCAAAAATGAGTCCAGAACTACAAAAAGCCTTCACAAACATGGAAAACAATTCCAATCCATGGGGTGTGGGAGCTCATACAAGAGCAGATTGGGCTGATGGACTTGGTGTTAAAGTTCTTTCAGAAGCAGAAGACAAAAACGTCGACGTACTCTACTGGGTAGGTTGTGCGGGTGCTTTTGATGAAAGAAACAAAAAGATCTCTCGTGACTTTGTCAAAATCATGCAAAAAGCAGAAGTGAACTTTGGAATCCTTGGAACCGAAGAAGGTTGTTCTGGAGACTCGGCTCGCCGCGGTGGTAATGAATACCTTTACCAAACTCTAGCACAAACAAACGTAGACACAATCAACGGTTACGGAATTAAAAAAATCGTGACTGCTTGTCCACACTGCTACAACACAATCAAAAACGAATATCCACAATTTGGTGGAAATTTCGAAGTCATCCACCACTCGGAATACATCAACCAACTTTCCAAAGATGGTAAAATTGATGTGAAAGTGGCTGATGATGCAAACACAGGAAAATACACTTACCACGACTCTTGTTACATCGGTCGTTATAACAACAATTACGACAACCCTCGTGATGTTGTGAAAAAAGTATCCGGTGGTAAAATCGAAGAAGCAGTCGACCATCACTCCAAAGGACTTTGTTGTGGTGCCGGTGGTGCGCAGTACTGGATGGAAGAACATGTGGATGAATCCAACCCAGAAAGTACACGTGTGAATAGCAAACGTACAGGACAACTTCTGGATACGGGAGCCACAACCATCGCAACAGCTTGTCCATTCTGTATCACGATGATTACAGATGGTGTCAAAGCGGCTGAAAAAATTGACTCTGTCAAAGTAAAAGACATTGCAGAATTAGTTGCCGAAAACATCGACTAACAGGTCTAAAGATGAGGATTGTATGAATTTTCAAAATTTCCTCATCTTTAGTAGTCTGTATAGAAGGAAAAGGTGGAAGGAAACTTCCGCCTTTTTTATTGAAGAACCACCCCGCTACCCTTTCTCTTTTTATCTTTTTCTTTTTATCATTTTAGCAAATTTCTCTCCTATATCAGTTTCTGCTGAATCGAAACCAATCATCCAACCACCAGAAGGTGACGGGATCACGATAGTTGTAGAAAAAGGCCAAACTCTCAGTATCATCTCTAAAACTTATTTGGATGATCCGAGAAAATGGAAGGAACTACTCAAATCCAACCAAATCGATAATCCCAATCTCATCATTCCTGGGATGAAGTTATGGATTCCCAAAAGTTTAGGTAAAAAACCCTTAGCGGACATCCAAAGGTATTCGGGAAAAACTGAAGTTCTAAAAGTATCTCAAAAAAAATCTGATTGGACTTCGGCAACTCTTGGGGAAGGACTTTATGCTAAGGATGAAGTTAGAACCTTCAAAGAATCAGAAGCACAGTTCCTTTTGTTATCAGGATCACGATTTGAAATCACAGAAAACAGCCACGTGATTATGGAAAAAGGAAAATCAGATACGGAACCAGATGAGCTCTACTTACGAAGAGGGCGAATTCGTTCTCTCATTCAGAAAAAACCATCAACAAACCAACGTATGTTTCTATTAAAAACAGATGCCGCAGTTTCCGAAGTCAGGGGAACTGACTTTGTGACTGAGGTTGATGCTTCTGGAAACACAACTTTAAGTTGTTACGAGGGACTTGTGGCGGTAACTGCCGAAAATGTAACAGTAAATGTAAATTCGGGATTTGCTACCTTTGTAGAAAAGGGAAAACCTCCGTTAAAACCATTTACTTTGCCGGACCCACCGAAACCAAAAGAAGAATGAATCCGTTGTTACGTTTGAGGTTTTCTTTAGTTCTCTCCTTACTAATCGTGACTAGCAGTCCTATACTTTCCGAATCAAAAAACCTCAAATTCTCTCTGGAACCAGACAGAGAGGATATCATTCAATATGAATTTGAGTTATGGAAACAAACTTCATTTGATTTAGAAATTCCATTTCGTGTTCTATCCAATCCAGGTAAAATCCAACTGTTTATTCCCAATGGATACGAATACTTTCGAATTCGTGCCGTCGCCAAACGCCAAGTGCGCGGATTTTGGACGGATTTATATGCAGTTAAGTCTTTTGGAAAACCCAAACCAAAAGAACCAACAAAAATTGTTTCACGTAAACCCAATACAGCGGATGTGCTTGTTCCGATTAGCAATTCAGAAGGAACCAATCATTTCTTTTTGACTGAAAACAAAATCCAAGTAAAACCAATTCTAACACATCCAATGAAAACATCAGTGCGATACCGCTTGAACGGTGGTGCATGGAAGGTAACCAAACTACCTGAACTCAGTTTTTCCAAAGATGGTGATTATAAATTAGAATACCAAGTAACCAATGAACTAGGAGTTTCTGATTCTATGCAAGTTTGGGAATTTAGTGTGGACAACACTCCACCAAAAACTGAGTTCCACTGGCAGCCAGAAATATATAAAAAGTCATCCATTCAATACGTTTCAAAAAATACAAATCTACAACTGAAAGCTATCGATGAGGGTTCGGGGCTTGATACCATTCGGTTTCGCACAGTCTGTGGAAAAAATCCACAATCAGAATGGTTCGAATGGGATCCAAAAAATTCCTGGATGGGTATCATCCATTCTTGTCCGAATGACTTGGAAATTGAAATTTCCGCAATCGATCGATTGGGTAATGAAGAGGTTCCTAATAAAATTTATCTGAAACGAACCAACCAAGGAAACTAATCCGTGTATTTGGGACATAGAATCCGTGAGTTGTCTAATAATTTCTTATACGTAGTCAAAACAAAATCCTTTCTTAAATTATTTCTTTCGATCATTGCATTTCTCATCATTCCCTATTTCCTTTTGATTTCATCGATGATTTATTCCAGGTACAGAGAAGCATTGGACTGGAACCAAAGATTCCAACTCATCCGAATCCAACTTTTGACAATCGATTTAGAAAACCAAATCCGGGAACAAATCAATTCAGACCTTACCAACAAAAAAAATATTGGATACCTCCCTATATCAGAGTTTCCTCAAATCCAGTCTCATTGTTCCCCGATCACAAAAGATAGTTTAGAAACACAGGAATTGATTCTTGTTCGTTGTAAATGGGAGTCGGAAATCAATTCTTACTTAATTGTATCCAACGGTAAATTTCTCTCGATCCATTCAGCAAAATTTTTGGAAGATGCTTTGCTTGATTCACCCTATAGTGATTCCAATGAAGGTCTTTTTGTCTTAAATAGCTCGGGAGATTTTGGAATATCAGGATTTATAGAAGATGATTTTCTGGTTTCTGATTTTTGGAAGTCTGATGTCAGCTCCTTTCTCCAAACTCATTCCAATTTACCTTCTCTTCACGAATCCTTAAAAGATGAAATGGCATATTTTGTAGTAAGTTTTCCCATGTATGAACTACCACTCCACCTATTCATTGTCAGTCCCAAGGATTTGGTTTTAGTTCCGATTAAAGAATCCTTAAATAGAAATATTTTGATACTGATTTCTTTATTTGTATTATCTTTTCTATTTTCAACGGTCATCTCTCTCCGAGAAATCGAATCAAAACAAAAACTTAGACTTCTTCTACAAGAATATCCCTATGCAGCAATACTCTTTGATTCCAAGGGAAAAATCCTATTAGAAAACCAAGAAATTGAACCCAACCTTTTTGTATCGAATCTTTACCGGGACCAACTCTCTGTGAAAGAATGGATTGAAAAGGAAGTCAGTTTATTTTTAAAATACGATTCAAAATTACAAAGTGATACGCAGAACCTTAGGAAAGATGAATCTGAGTTTTATTCTGAGGATGGTTCTGTATATTCACTCGAGATCACATACCAACTTTGGTTTTTGGAACAAAAGTATAAATTTGCTAGCGGCGCTCTTGTTTTAATTCAAAACATCACCAAAAAACGTTTAGAATTTGAAATGGAAATGGCTTATGCAAAAGATTTACAAAAAAAATACCTCCCAAACCAAATCATTATACTCCCACATCTAGATTACGAAGTTTTATACAAACCTCTGATCCAAGTCGGAGGTGACTACTATGACTATATTGATTTGGGCAACAATCGTTGTATTTTTGCACTTGGTGATGTGATTGGCCATGGTGTCAAAGCGGCGATGATGATGACAGTGTTAAGAGTTTTATTTCATCAGATTGTGAAAACAGAATCCGATCCCAAACTCATTTTAAAAAAAATGAATGAAGGAGTATCTGCCAATTTTCCAGATCCATACGCCTTTGTTCCCTTTCTATTTTTACTTTTTGATTTTAATAAAAACACAATCCAATATGGTAATGCAGGCCATCCCGGTATGTTACATCATTCGAAACAAAAAATAGAATGTTATGAAAAATTAAACCCTATGTTTGGGATGTTATTAAACAGAGAACCGAAAATATTAGAACTTCCTCTTGAAAAAGGTGACCGTTTTTATCTCTTTACGGATGGGTTAAAAGACGTAGAAAATTCGAAGAGAGAAAAGTTATATGAGCCTGATTTACTTCATTTTTTTAGTTCTGTGGAAACAAAACATATGTCCCTCATTAAACAAGAGTTAGAGCTTAAAATCAAAGCCTATTCCGAAGGAATCCCATTCCTAGATGATATCACCTGGATTGGGATTCAAGTTATTTAATCTTCCAAAGGAGGATTATCTAAAAGTTCGATTCCTTCGTTGTTTTTGTGAAAATAGTTCATATCCCACTCTGTATCAAAAAGAAGTGCCATATTTCCAAACAAATCTTCTACCAAATTAGCGTTAGATGGTATCTTGGAACGATCTTCCTTTTTTACCCATCGAGAAATTCCATAAGGAAGGATATGAATAGAGGTATCTGATCCATATTCATCTTTAAGGCGGCGTTGGAAAACTTCAAATTGGAGTTTTCCCATAGCGCCAATGATGGGAACACCACCACCAATCGTTCGTGAGGTGAAAAGATGTAAAATCCCCTCTTCAGCCAATTGGTCAAGACCCTTCTTAAAAGATTTTAATTGTAAGGTGTCTTTACAAGAGATGGTTGCAAAAAGTTCAGGAGCAAAACTAGGGAGTGGACGAAGTGGTGGTGTGTTCCCTGTAGACAGAACATCGCCAATTTTATAAGTCCCCGGATTCACAAGCCCAATGATATCACCTGGAAAAGCTGTATCTACTGTATTACGATCTTGTCCAAAAAAAGCAAAACTAGATGAAAGTTTTACTGGTTTGTCTAAGCGGTTATGATTTACGTTTAAACCTCTTTCAAAAACACCGGAACATATCCGAAGAAAGGCAATTCGGTCTCTATGTGCCTTGTTCATATTGGCCTGTACTTTGAATACAAAGGCACTAAAAGGCGCATTGATGGGATCTAAATAATTTCCATCCCTAAGCGGGATATGGTCAGGACCTGGTGCAAGTTCTAAAAACTTATTTAGAAACAGTTCGATTCCGAAATTATTAACCGCCGAACCAAAGTAAACTGGCGTTTCCTTTCCCAGTAAAAAATTGTTTTTGTCAACCTGGCCAATCCCATTTTCAACCAGATCAATTTGTTCCCGAAAAGCTGTTACAATTTCTGCATCAAACTGTTCATCTAAACTTGGATCATTTGGTCCAGCCATACGAAAGACAGCTTTTTGTTTTCCACCAGGAGTTCGGTCAAATAAAAACAATTGTTGGTCGCGAAGGTCATACACTCCCTTAAAATCAAAACCAGTTCCCAGTGGCCAAACGTCAGGAACTGCTTTGATCCCAAGGACTTTTTCAATTTCATCTAGAAGAGCGTAAAGGTCCTTAGTGGGCCTGTCCATTTTATTGATAAAGGTGATGATGGGAATTCCACGGTCACGGCAAACACGGAAAAGTTTGATAGTTTGGGGTTCGACCCCTTTTCCGGCATCCAAAACCATCACGGCAGTGTCTGCTGCCATTAAGGTGCGGTATGTGTCTTCCGAAAAGTCCTCGTGACCTGGAGTGTCTAGGAGGTTTAAAATGTTATTTTTATATTCGAATTGGAGGGCAGCAGAAGTGATCGAAATTCCCCTTTCCTTCTCCATGGCCATCCAGTCAGAGGTGGCAGATTTTCCTTCCTTTTTGGCCTTTACAGCCCCAGCAAGTTGGATCGCACCCCCGTAAAGAAGGAGTTTTTCTGTGAGGGTTGTTTTCCCCGCATCAGGGTGAGCAATGATGGCAAAGGTCTTTCTGCGGCGGACTTCGCGTTCTATCAGTTCAGGAGACATAACTTAAGTTCCATGTTGTCTAAATTTAACATTCTGTCGAGAATAAAGAGAAAACTAGAGGACCGAATCCCAAGGAAGGGGTTGACTCGTAGATTATGTCCCATTAGATTGGGAGCGGAGGGAATGTCTTTGAGAAAGTTACTATCGTTTTTCTTTCTATTGGTGAGCACACAAGTTTTCCCTCTGGACTTTCCCAATTTTTCTCTGGGCGAAGAGAATGCCAAGGAAGAATTCAAACGTGGTCTTACTTATAAAAATTTAAGAGAGTATTCCGCAGCCAAGGAACGATTTCAAAAAGCTGTCAATTTAAAGAAAGATTTCCATTTAGCCCGCCTGGAACTTGCAAATAACTACTATTTGTTAGGTGAATGGGAAGAAGCTTTGGATGAATTAGAAATTCTTACTTCTAAAGCAAAAAATGACCTACTCATCATCAATAAAATTGAAGCTCTTCGACTAGCCATTGCTGGTGGTGTGACTGATAAGGAAAAAGTATATTTTAAAACCATTGAAGGGGATTCGATGCGAGGTTACCGGTTTCGAAATCCGGTAGACATTACCTTTGATGAAGATGGGAATTTTTACGTAGCAGGATTCGATACTTCGAACATTATTAAATTTAATGCTGCTGGAACACCAATTTCCAATTGGAGAGGTGGGATCACTAGAAAGTTAGACAGACCAGTTTCATTAGCATATTATAATCAAAAAATCTATGTTGCCGATTTTTCTCGGGATGAAGTTCTAATTTTTGATTTGTCTGGAAGTTTCATATCTTCGTTTGGCGGATCAGGAAAAGGCCACGGCCAATTCCGAGGCCCCTCTTCTATTTTTATTGATCAAAGTGGAAATCTTTATGTAGCTGATTCAGGCAATGCTAGAATTCAAAAATTTAATCCTACAGGAAAGTTTGTATTAGAAATTCAAGGATCAGGTAATTCAAAACTAAGTAACCCTTCAGGAATTACTGTTCATGATGGCAAAATTTATGTAGTGGATAAAGACAACTTACGAGTGGTTATCTTTGATGGTGATGGGAATACTTTAAATACAATCGAAAAACCAGAATGGAAAAAACCACGAAGCATTCGAATTTTAGATAATCAAATTTTTTTAACGGATGAGCTAACGGGAATTTGGACGTATTCCCTGTTACAAGGTGAATGGAACAAACAAAGTAAATTCCGAGACAAAAAAGGTGTGTATCGAGTTTTATTTCGCCCATTTGCAACTAATATGGATTCTACAGGTAGTTTGTATTTTGTTGATTTTGGAAAACATCGAATTGATATTTTTTCCCAAAAGAACCACTTACTTTCTAATTTGGATTTAAAAATTGAATCAGTAGATACATCTGGATTTCCAGACATTCACATTTATGCTCGTGTTCGGAATCGTGCAGGAAAAGAGATTGTTGGGATCGACAGATTAAGTTTTAGAATTTTCGAAAACGATAACATGACACCCCTATTTTCATTAGCTAGAAAAAATAAGTTAAACGAAAAACTAACAGTAGCAATGGTTTATGAAAATAGTGAAGGATTAAAAAAGGGAAAACTTTCTCTAGAAGACGGACTATTTCCATTTTTTCGTTCCTTACATGATACAGATAAAATTTCCTTATACCGAGCGGGTAAAGATAGTAATTTAATTTTACCAGAAACGGTTTCACTGAGAGATATCTTAGCAAAAATCCGAGACAGTGTGTCTGAAGAAAAATATAACTTCGGTAAGGCTAGTATAGCCGCTTTGCAAAAATTATCCATAGAAACAGGGCCAAAAGCACTTGTTTATTTAGTTTCTGGAGAAAGCAAAGAAGAAAGTTTTTTACAATACCAAAAATCGCGGATTGTTGCTTTTGCGAAGGCTCACTCAATTCCCATTTATGTTTTAACAGTAAACCCCAATCTTTCCCTTGAAGAATCTTGGTCTGACATGACTGCACCAACAAACGGTAGATACATAGTATTAGATGGTGAAGGTGAAGAAAGAGAATTATATAAAACTTTAAAATCTCATATAGATTATAGATACATCCTCTCCTACAAAACTGATACGAATCCGGAACTTATCAATCGTTACATTAAACTAGCCATTGGTGTGGAACATAGAGGAGTCAAAGGTAGAGATGAAGGAGGATATTTTGTTCCAGAACCTCGTTAAATCTATTTTCATTTTTATCATTTGGATTGGATTTTTTTTGCCAAACAATCTACTCAAATCCGAGCCAAATGCATTAGAAGATATTGCTGATGGAAAACAATTCCAATCAGAAAACAATTGTAGAAAGGCCATTCAGTTGTTTCAATCTGCCTTACAAAAAAATCGCAACTCTATCGAGGCCAAACTCGGGGTTGCCGATTGTAGTTTTAAACTTGGGGCCTACCGAGAAAGTAAAAAGTTTTACTTGGAAATTTTAGATCGTGAGCCAAAACACATCGCTGCAGTGACTGGACTTTCTGAAATTTATTTATTGGATTCTGATTTTAATTCGATTTCCAAACTAATCGATCCACTTCTTGTCGAATTTCCAAACCACACAGCCTTACGAATCACAGAAGCAAAGTCCTTGCAAAAACAGGGTAAATTGGATTCAGCAATCTATAAAATAAAAACTTTAGGAACTAGATTAGGTGATCCATCTGATTTATTACGGATGTTAGCTGAACTCTATTTTACTAAACAAAATTACAATGATTCCTTTAGTGCTATTGATTCTTATACTAAGAAGGAACCAAATGACCCAGAGGGTTTTGCATTCAAAGCAAAAGTGTTATTGTATCAAAATTATTTTTACCCAAACCAGTTGAAATCCACTTTACCAGCGATTGAGGAAACACTGTCAAATTCTCTCAATCTTGATCCCAAAGGAGAACAAGCTAGATTTTACTCGGTTTATCATGATATCATTTTATCCAATTTTCTAACTGACAAAGAAATTAAAAAACGTGCACTTCGTACCATTTATGAATTGGCCAGGGAATTTCCAGAGAACCAATTATACCATAGTTTGGAAGCAAACTTAGCTTGGGAATTGGGAGAAACAAAATTTGCAACCTACCACTATCGGCGCGCCTTGCAATTGGATGATTTGGATGAAATATTGCGTTTTGAAGCAGAAGAATTTTCGATTAACTCTGAAAAGGAAGAATCAAAACTTCGAAGGGAACTTGGAGATTATAGAAGAGATCGGTTTTATTCTGAAAAACATTCGTTTTATCACAAAAGTTCCCTATTCCATTTAAAAAGAGCTAAGGATTTAAGCCCACAAACCCCTGTTATCCGAAAGGAATTACTTGAATTTTATAACCAAACAGGGGAAGCAGTTAAATATACAAATCTACTATTACGTTTACGAGAAGAAGATCCCAACTCTTTTAAACTCCAAAACAAATTGGAATTTTCGATCAAAAACCTCAAAGAATCTTTGGAATTTAAAGAAGGATATCTTCAAATCGAACCTAACTTAATCCAAGAAAATACCATACGTTTTAGCCCAGAAGTATATGTATTTGATTTGGAATCCAGTTTACCTTTTCCTTACCATTTACAAGCCGGAAGACTGTTAGCGGAAGCATTACGATACAATCTTAAACAAATACAGTCAGTCCGAGTTGTGGATGGAAATGAATTAAGCCATATCCGAGGATTATTAAAGGAAACTAACTACCATCCTTTTTCACAAACCTTACCGTTTACAGTGGATAACCTGCACTTATTAGATTCGAAACGTAGAAATGCAGTCAAAATACGCTATGTTGTACATGGGAAATACCAATTGAAAGATGGGGACATTCGTTTAGATATATCTTTGTATGATAGAGATAGTTTGCGAGACATTGCCACTTGGTCAACAAACCAAAAGGGACGCGATAGTTTGCCAACTGTCATCCACCGTATGGGAGAACGAATTAAGAACTTACTTCCCAAAGAAGGGAGAATCTTAAAGATCAAAAAAGATGAAGTGATTGTTTCTTTGGGAAAAGATGATGGTTTGCAAAAAAATTCTAAATTAGAATTTCAAAGAAGAGGAAAAACTTTATTTCAAGGCGAAATTACGGAACTTGGGAAATCAATTTCATCGGTTAAACCAAATGTTCGCGGGTGGGAAAAAGAACTGGCTACTGGTGACGATGTCATTTTGCCAATGGAGTTAAATAAAGAGAAGAAAGATAAGTAAGGATCTCATCAGAAATCCTTACTTCTTTTTCTTTTGTTAGAATTGGAATTTCCAACTGGCAGATGTTCTTTTTAAAGTATACCGAAACCACTTTTTCTTTCTGAAAACAATTCTTAAGAATCGGGCGTAAACTTAGGAAGTTTTCTGATTCTAAATAAATTGGTTCTTCTGTAAAAGTATAATTGGAAAGCAATTGATGAATTTCTGGCCTAGGTGTCCTTTTCCATTCTAAATCTACATTTGGGTAAAAATAAAATTTCCCAAATTCAAATCTTAGTTCTCCACGAGAAAGTAGAATTTCATCGTTTTTGTTTGCAAAACGTATCGGTCCCTTGTCTAATTTTGTTTTCTCTGTAAAATCAATATTTACGTAACCCATTCCTACATTGTCTCTGGAAACTTTTAAATAAAGAACTTGTGTTATCCCGATGCGAGCCGATTCTTCATTAATTTTTTCAATGGTTTCTTCAGAAATCTTTAAACTCTGTCTTTTTTTTTGAAACGGATGCCACATCTTTTGTTTTAAATTCCTTCTAATTAGTATGAATACGTTTGTTTACAGATCCAGTTTTCCTATTCCGAAAGAACTTCTATTCCAGTTCCATGAAAATCCAATAGGATTCCAAACCTTGGTAGGCGGACAAAAAGGAATCAAAGTCATTAAAGCTCCTAATTCCATTCAAATTGGAGAAGAAGTAATTTTAGAAATGAAGGTTCTTCCCTTTTGGAAAACGGTTTGGGTGGCAAAACATATTTCCTACAGCAAAAATAACTACTTTCAAGACCTACAAGAAAAAGGACCTTTTAATAAATTCCAACACTTACATCTCTTTTTAGACGGTCAGAATGGTGGTACTTCGAGTATCCTTTCCGATGAAATTCAGATCCAATTTTTCCTTTGGCCAATATCCAAATACTTTCTATTCCCCATTCTTTACTTTATGTTCAAAAGAAGACATAGACTAACAGCAAAACATTTCGGAGTCAAAGAAACTCTAATTTTTTGCAGGTATTCTTGATCCATAATCAATCAGTTGTCTGTTATATTCTGTTTCCATTAACGGCGATGAAATTAAAAAGTCAGCACTGGATCTGTTACATGCCATCGGAATATTATATAAAACAGCAATTCGAAGTAATGCTTTTACATCTGGATCATGCGGTTGTGCAGAAAGTGGATCCCAGAAAAAAACCATAAAATCAATTCCGTCTTCTACAATCTTTGAACCAATTTGTTGGTCCCCACCGAGTGGACCGGAAATGAATCGAAAGACAGGAAGGCCAATTTGTTCATGAATCAACTTTCCAGTCGTTCCTGTGGCGGATAGATGGTGTTTGCTTAAGGTTCCTTTATTATATTTCACCCAATCTAATAGATCTTCCTTTCTGTTGTCGTGAGCAATTAATACGATCTTTTTGGTGATTTCCATTTTACGTTGAATTAGTACCATAGATTGATAGTTCTTGCCAATATCTAGGATTCAAGGAAAGTTTCCCTGTAAATGAAATTTCCTAGTTTATTTTTATCGATTTCTTTGATTTTCCTAGGATCTTATTCTCTTAGTTCCAAAGATACAAAACAAACCGTTTCCACAGAAACCCGTGTGGAATCAATTTTGCCATCCACACCGGAATCAGGATCACCTTGGGGGGAAGATTCAAAAAAACTGGAAACCATTCCCATCTTAAATCTGATTGATGAAAAGAATTCTCAGAAACGTTGGCAAGATGCAAATAAAGAATACGCGAGTGCCATCGATCAGTTTGAATTGGGAAAAAAAAACATCGAAAAAAATAGAGAAGATTCAAAAAAAGATGTGTATTACGAAGATCGTTACGAATGGCAAAAACAGATTCGAAGGGAAAACAAAGAAAAGGAATTTCAAAAACAAATCTTTGACTTAAGATCACAAACCGTTGGTAAACTTGTGAAAGGGATGAACCTTCTGGATAAAATCGAAAATCCAAAGGTAAAAGAAAGTGCTCCCTACTTAGATTTAAAATCTGGAATCTATAGAGAATATATCAAACACCAAGAAGCCTTTAAAAATTACTTACAAGTCATTGATTTTACACATCGTTATATGGAACTATCTTCGAAAAACGAATCGGAAGCGGAACCTCATAGACTCCTTGCTTTGTCGTATGAAAAAATGGAACAAACAGCCATTAAATCAAAGAACCAAGAACTCTATTACGAATTTAAAGAACTAAAGAAAAAACACTTATTACGATTTGCAGAAATCCACTATGGGCAGGATTCCAAAGAATACACTGCCATAGCAGAAAAGGTTGGAAGGGATTTTTAGATTAAACCAAGTTTCTTTTTGAGAGATCTGTTTTCTTCTACAAGTTCTTTAATCTCTTGTTCCGTGTATTCAAACAATCTGTCTTGAGCACGTAGAATTTTGTCTAAGTTCATTTCTTCGATTCGTGAATAGTTTAAAACTTCTTCTGTTGCTTTTTGTAGTTCAAGAGCTTGTTTCAATTCTTTTTCACGGAGTTCATCCAATTGTTGGCTTGCTTTCACTCGTTCGTGAAGTTCAATCAACTCTTGGTTTTTCATGTCGTTTACTTTTTCCAAAGCAGTGCTGATTCCAGCTTGGGAACGTTTCACTAGTTCTTCGTATTGTAAAATAGAACGTAAGGCTTCATTTTCTTTTTTGGATTCTTCGTATTCTTGGTGGGCCAATGAAAATACACCTTCAAAAAATCCAACGTTCTCCAAACAAGAATTACCAATGTCTAAAGCAGCTGCTTTATAAGATTCTGATTGGATGGTTCTGTCTAAAATCATCCTTAGTTCACGAACATGAAGGGGATTTTCTAAAACCAAATATTTAGAATGAGATTGTACTAGTTCCTGAATTTGTTCTGCTCCATCGGGAGAAGAAACAAGAATTAGAGATACAAAAGGACTTCCTTCAAAAGAAGTAATGGTTTGTTGTATTTGTTTCCATTCCGCTAGCGTAACTTGCACAAACAATATATGTATATCATTGGGAGTGATCGCAATGCGATCAAGCTCGTTCAAGTCCATTTGGTTGACTTGGATCTTGATTTTTGAATGTTTCCAGAGCTCAACCGGAAATGGGCGCCCGTGCGAAAGATTCCAAATATAAGATGTTTTCAAACCAGTTCTCCTGTATTTCCAACTGATTCTATATGACTGTAGTAAGAGGAATTTTCTAGCAAATTTTGTCTCATTTGTCTTTTCGGAACCGATTTTTTACAATTTCAATTCTCTCTTCAAGCCTGTCCAGAAACCGGTAATAAAAGCCCAAACGACTCCGAATGGACTCAGGCAACTTAGCATCAGTGCGTGAAATCATAATGTATATGGAAAGTGTGGCAATCACAATATTTGCGGACCATGGTCCCACCCAATCGGGAACATTTTCTTTGTAGGAAATTCCAGATCCAAATATAAAAAAAGTATAATAAATCAAAAGAAAGATAACGGCCAAGGTGAAACTCATTCCTTTTCCGGATCGTTTGACAACAAGACCAAGTGGGAATGAGAGAAAAAAGAAAATTTGGCAGGAGATAGGAGTCGCGAATCGTTTGTGAATTTCTACATTAAATCCGGTGAGTGTTTTTTTTGATTCATTTAGGAGTTCCGAAAGCTGTGTGAAAAGGGCAAATTTCTGGGCCATATCTTCTTGGTTGCCTGATGTGGCTCCAACGATAAGCTCATACTTAAACTGCTCGACCATTTGTTTCAATCCACCGACACCTTTGATGGAAAGACCGTATTCTTTCAAAATTTCCAAACCGGGAATTTTTTCCAGTCCTTCGGATTCAATTGCATTTCGAATTTCAAACAACATAGGTAAAGAAAAGGTATCCGGTTTTACGTTGATACTCATGGTTTTTGTATCTTTTTTCGCTGGGGTATTATAATCCATTTCCCCATCCATAAAGTTTGTGATACCGATGGCACTTGTTTCCGGATCCCACTCGATCACATACCCCTTTCGCAAACGAACAGACTTTTCGTATTCACCACTTAAATTCTTTTTCTCAACTAACAGTCCCTCTTTGGCGTTAATGATCTGCAACATTCTGGATCCACCCATGGGTACTGCCAAATTGTTTACCATAATGATATCTGTTCCATCGGCAGAAATTGCCCATTCTCGAATTTGGACATTACTCAGATTGCCGTCCTCATCGATTCCACCAGAGTACATCGTACGACCTTTCTCTGAAAAAAAATCCTGAGTTTTATCTCCTGAAAATTGGCCAGGCTGAATGGCAAGTAACGGATTGTAGGTGGCAATCCAGTTATCAAAATCCTTCATCTTACGAGTGTTTTCTGGTCCTAAATAAAAATTCAAATACCCCACAATTAGGGTCATTAAAAAACCAAAAACAAGGAAGTTGGAATAGATATAGGGAAAAGATACACCAGAAGCACGCATGGCCGTAATTTCGGAATCACCCGACAAACGACCCGCAGCCATAATCCCAGACATAAGGCAGGCCATGGGAATCGTCATAGGCAAAGTGTTACCAAAAACATAACCCATATAGTCTAGGAGACGGAAAAAATCAACACCCTTACCCACAAAGAGACCTATCATCTTTTGGATGGCCACTGCCATATAAATCATGGTAAAAAAGGATAAAGCCACAAGAAAGGGGCTTAAAATTTCTTTTAGAATGTAAATCCGAAGAATGGATGGTTTGAAACGTTTCCACTTTCCCAAACGATCCGTATCCACCATAAAACCTGGTGGTAAGTCTGATTTTGAATGAACTCTTACAGTTCGTAAATCAACGGGTTTAGACAACTAGTTTTCCTTTTAAGGTGGCACTGGTTGCTGATTCTATTTTAACAGTGACAGTTTTTCCAATCCAATCAGAAGGATTTGTGGACGTTCCTTCTGGAATTGGGAAAACAACCATTCGACCGCAATGGGAACGACCACATAACTCTAGTTTTGACTTTTTAGAAGTATTTTCAATCAGAACAGAAAACTCATGCCCAATCTTGGATTGGTTTTTTTCGTGAGAAATTTTTGTTTGAAGTTCCACAAGTTCAATCAAACGTTTGCTTTTTGTTTCTTCTGTTACATCATCAATGAATTTTCGTTTTGCGATTGTCCCTTCGCGTTCCGAATATTTAAACATATAAGACATATCAAACTTTACTTTTTTAACGACTTCCAAGGTTTCCTGGAACTCTTCTTCTGTTTCGCCTGGAAAACCGACTATGATATCGGAAGTGATGCCAATGTCAGGAATTCGGCTTTGGATACTTGCGACTAAATCCAAATATTCTTCTTTCGTATAACTACGTTTCATATCCCTTAAAACTTTGGAACTTCCTGCTTGTAAAGGCATGTGGATTTGGGAAGAAAAACGTTCTTCTTTTGCCATAAGCGAAATCAGATGGTCAGGGAAATCTTTTGGATGGGGACTTGTAAACCTCACTCTTTCGACAGTTGTCTCAGCGAGAATTTTTTCGACTAATGCACAGAAGTCGGTACTTTCATAAGAATAACTATTTACGTTTTGACCAAGTAGTGTGACTTGTTTCACACCCATTGCTTCCAATTTAAGAATTTCTGCAACTATGGATTCCGGTTCCCTACTTCGTTCCCGACCTCTTGTGTAAGGAACAACGCAGAATGTACAAAAATTATTACAACCACGCATGATGGTTACAAAAGCCTGAATTCCATTTACCACTTTTGGTTCTAATTCATCGTAAGTTTCTGTTCGAGAAAGACGTGTTAGTTGAACATCCCTTTCTCCCCCTCTAATTTTTTGAATGAGTTCAGGTAGAGTTCTATAGTTGTCAGGACCTACAATTAAATCCAAAGGAAGCTCTTGGTGGAATAAATCATCTCCTAGGTTCTGAGCCATACAACCAAGGACACCTATGACTAGGTTCGGATTTTTTTTCTTTAAGTATCCGAGAGATTGTAACCTACCATAAATTTTGGCATGTGCGTTTTCTCTCACAGCACAGGTATTTAAGAATATAATGTCGCTATCTTCAATTGTTTCGGCTGATTCGTAATTTTCTTTCCGGAATAGTTCTTTCACAATTCCCGAATCGTATTCGTTCATTTGACAGCCATAGGTCTCCACATAGACCTTTCCCAATTGGATGGGGTTTTCTGTAATTGGATTTTCTGTCAAAGATGGGTTCATAATGATATGTTTTTCCAGAAAATTTCCTTGTAAAGCAAAGAAGATAGGGACTAAAAAGGGTATATGGCCTGGACAAAACGGGAAACTTATTACGGGATTTTAGGGGTCACCAAAGAGTCCACGAACGCAACCATCGAAGCCATTTACCTAAAGGAATTGGAGTTTTGGCAGAGGCTGGACACCGCCGGAATCTTTGAGGCCAAGGAAAAAATCCTAGAACTAACGCGGGCCTATCTCACCTTATCCGACCCGATCAAACGAAAGGAATACGATTCTCAAATGGATTTTGAATTTGTCTTACTGGATGGAAAGGCAAAAGATCCTGAAATGGAAGAAGCCTATGATGTGTACCGATTGGGTCATAACAAAACCTACCAAGAAATCTTAGTTGAGTTCTCTAATTTTCGCGAGGAGATGGGAGACACACTTTGGGTTTTAAAAAAAACCACGGTCTATATGGTTCTCAACCTTCTTTTGTATTCAGCCTTAATTTTAATCCATTCTCTTTGGAATACAAATACTGATCAGGAGAAAAAATGGATGGACGCAGCCTCTGGATGGGGATCCGGAATTTTCCTTATTTTGAGTGCCGTAGGATATTTGGTCTTTCGTTTCCGCTTTCTAAAGAAAGAATTAGAAAAACGGAAAGAAAAGAGATCCTAACCTAACGAACCGTTTTTGGAAAAAGAATCGGTAGTAAGTTTGGGAAACAAGCTCCACTCAAATGGAGAGAGTCCACAAAATCCTTACAAACCCAACGAGGATCCGTATTCGGGTCTACGACTGTGAATTTCGAATGGGGAGATTCTGCAGCAATAGAAACTGCCTTTTTGATTTCTAAGTTAAACTTATCTAAAAGGCCATCTGTCGACATCCTTCTCCGAAGTGCATCAGAAACTGCAGGAAAATAGACAATCACAGGAATGCCCGTTCCTTTAAGTAATTCTAACATCTTTTTAAAGAAATAGATTTGTGTCGGTGCAAGTGCCTGTCCTCTTAAATACTGGTTGTACATGGCTTCTGCATCTCTTTCTAAAAAAACATCCATATTCGCAAATTTGATTTCGTTTGGTAAGGCTCCAAACTTCACTCGGTTTACATGTTTGATTTTATCGATGTAATTTCGTTTGTGATCTTTCCCAGTGATTCCAACAGACATACCAGGAAAAAAACCAACTTCAATTTCTTTGTTATTGGCTTTGATAGCTGTTGGATCTAAGGGATATTTATAGAGAGCGAATAACTTTTTTAATAAATAAATCTCGACCTCATCTGTAGAAAAACCTTTTGCATTACTTTCCCAAGGATCTTTGGACCTTACTCGGTAAAAATCAATTTGGCTGAGTACATATTCATTGTCATAAGAACCGTTGAGTGAATAATCAATGGCTGCTTGTGAAAAAAGAAGTGGGTCTACCTCAATCAATACATAACGGAGCGGAAGTTTTGAATTTAATGTCCTTTCTAACCAATAGGCTTGAAAACTAGGTGGACCAAAGGGAGCTGCAAAATTAAAGGAATTTGTGTTTGGAAAAAATAATTCCAACATTTCGGAATCAAATTCTCCAGACCTTGAACTTCCAAGAATGAGTCCAATTTCCTTTGAAGGATTCTTTTTTCTTTCCTCCAACATCACTTCGAAAAGATCTTCTTTTAATTCATAAAACTTTCGTTCAATTTTTTTCCAACTGTAAGTGTTCTCTACTATGATTGGCAAAAAGAAGATTTTATCCAAAAGAAAAAGAGATACAGCAAGAACGATAGGATATAAAACTACAGGAAATTTAAATTTTTGGTTCATATTAGAATTGGAAATAAATAAATTCCGTTCCTCCTGGCGCAAGATAACCTAACAAAATAGTTACGATTAAGGAAAATCCCAAAAGAAAAATAAAAGAAAATTTTGTAGACCAACTTTCTCTTGGAAAACTAGGTTTGGTTTGTAAGTAATTTAATAAAAATGTTAAAATTAATGTATAAAGAACAAGTTCGGATTTATTTGTCCTTTCGCCAGAAGAACCAGTGACCACATTTACATACATTGAAAAAGCATTCTGAACAGAGGGGGCGTTAAAAAACGGAATGGATGCGACAAAAAATAAAAATGTATAAACAAATCCCGATATTTTTTTCCATCTCGGGATTTGGATGGTTTTGTCTGGTTTACGAATGAGTTCAATTTTTCTTTCTAAACTCAACATAAATCCATGTAAAAATCCCCAAATGACAAAGGTAAAATTGGCACCGTGCCAAAATCCAGCCAAAGTAAAAGTTACGATTAAATTAAAATAACCTCGGTATTCAGAAACACGAGATCCCCCTAATGGGAAGTAAATATAATCCTTGATCCAAGTGGCAAGTGTCATATGCCATCTTGTCCAAAGTTCACGAACAGAAGTGGATAGATAAGGTGCATGGAAGTTCTCAGGTAAGTTGATTCCGAGTAATTTACCAAGTCCTCTGGCTAAATCGGTATACCCACTAAAATCACAAAATACTCTTGCCGCATAACCGAAAATTGCGATTAGGTTTGTCACTCCATCATACTGGTTCGGATTTTGAAACACAGGTTCGATGACTGGAGATAAGTTATCAGCAAGGACTACTTTTTTAAAGAGTCCTAAAAAAACTAAATAATAACCTTCAAATAATTGTTCCTTTTTTGCATTCCAAACTTCTAGCTGATAAAAAAATTCCCCATGTCGGACAATCGGACCTGCTACTAATTGTGGAAAGAAAAAGATAAAAAGTGCATACTTCAAAAAACTTGGATTTTCTTCTGCATTCCCTCGTTTGATATCAATGGTGTATGCAACCATTTGAAAGGTATAAAAACTTATCGCTAGTGGTAAGGTAATCGAATCAACACCGAACTGTGAATTTAGAAAAGTTTGGATGGATTCTGGCGCAAAAAAGAAAGAACCTGTAATTTGAAAAAGTGTTCCCCATAGAAAATAAAAATACTTAAATAGAAATAAATTTCCAAAGTTAACAAATAAGGAAATGGGATACCAGTAGGAAGATTTGTTCTTTAGAATTTGTTTATTAAAAAAATGATTTAAAACAACAATCGCTAAAAAATGGAAGGCAAAGGGAATTGACCAGGCTGCGTAAAACGCCAAGGAAGCCAAAAATAAAAAACCCAATCGAAGTCTGCCACGGAAGATCCAGTGTAAACAATATACGATTACAAAAAATAATAGAAAACCAAGGGATGTAAATTTCATTCTAAGATTTCACCAATGTATGAGATCATGTATCTCCATCAACCTGAATCACAAGTCCTTTTAGGTATTCTCCTTCGGGATGAAAGACAGAATAACCGTGGTCAGGACTCTGGGTTAGATGGTGCAGAATTCTTACTCTTTTTTTCGCATCCTTTGCCGCACCGAATACAATTTTTTTAAACAAATCAAATGAAATATGTTGGGAACAGGAAAAGGTAAAAATGAGACCACCGGTTTGTATCTTCGCCATTGCACGCATATTGATGTCTTTATAACCACGGCTTGCCTGAAGGACGGTAGCCGCACTTTTGGAAAAAGCAGGAGGGTCTAAAACAATCAAATCATAAAGTCCAGATTCCATTGTTTTTAAATAATCAAAACTATCCAAAACAAGGCCCTTATGCCTGGAATTTTCACCTTCAGAAGTCAGGCCATTCAGTTTTAAATTTTTCTCACAGAGTTCGATTGCTTGTTTTGAAATGTCCAAACTATGGACAGACTTAGCATCCGCGAGCAATGCATAAATAGAAAAGGCACCCGAATACGAGAATGTATTTAAGATGGATTTATCTTTCGCATAACGAGAAAGAAGTGCTCGATTTTCTCTTTGGTCTAGAAAAAAACCTGTTTTTTGTCCTTTGGTGATATCTGCGAAAAATTTGATTCCATATTCAGAAAAAACTGGCTCGTCATTATTTCCCTTATGAAATATAGAATTAACGTCGGGTTTCCCTTCTGATTTCTCACTCTTTTCAAAAATGGTTTCAAAACCTTTGTTATCCAAAAAAGAAACTAGAAAATTCTTTAAACCCAAAGCTCCGGGAGTTTTGAGTTGCATAACAGCCGTTTTATCATAACAATCAACTACGATTCCAGGAACATGATCTCCCTCTGAATGGAAGAGCCGAAATCCTGTTGTGTCTTTTGGAAGTAGTTTCATTTTTGATTCAAAGATAGAATTCCATCGATTCACCCAAAAGGATTCCTCACTTCCATCTTCTTCTAAAACAAAAGAGAACACACGAACTCGAATTTGGCTTTTCGGATCATAATGTCCCCAACCTAAAAATTTCTGTTCTGAGGATTCAACTTTTACGATGGAGCCTGGATTTATGCCCGCTCCTTCTGAAGCAATAGCTCCAGAGAAAATCCAAGGATGAAAATTTAATAATGCTTTTTCTTTATTCTTTTTTAATCGAATGACCATTTTGAATCCATTTGGAAACATTACAGAGTTAGGAAGATCAACGTCCGTTTATATATGATAAAACCGATCCTCATTTTTCTTGTCTTTTCTTTTTCCCTACTCCATTCGCAAACAATCACAAATTCTACTACAAAAGTAATGGAAGTGGTTTCCCTCGATTCAAAGGGAAACGATCCAGAAACCCTTTGGTTTATGTTGGAAGAAGATTTGAATGAAGTAGAAATCAAATCCATTTCAGAATCTAACTTCTCTAAGTTTCAATGGACACGGGTTTTTATCCCTGGAAGTTTATATGCCAAAAAGGAAGATTATTCCTCTAAAAAAATTGTAACATTAGCAAAGTGGATTCAATTTCCAAACGACCAGTCCACACAATATTCACTTAGACTCGGTATCATCAATGATCGGGATATAACTTACCTGAATGGTCATTTGATTGGTCAAACCGGATTATGGAATGCAACAGATCCGCAGGCCTACGACAAATTAAGAATTTATAATGTTCCATCAAACTTCATCCAACATGACAAAAAAAATCTACTCATAGTAAAAATCCAACCCTATTTCGGAAACTCAGGTGGTATTGAACAAGATGAAACTCTCCTTGGGCCCACAGATAAAATTACTTCTAGGTTTTATAAAGATGAATTTATAAAACTACTGTTTTTAACAATTTATTCCACTGTGGGAGGTTATTTTCTCTTTTTGTTCATTCGTAGAAGAAAGGACAGAGAAAACCTATTTTTTGCATTATTTTCTTTTTCATTCGTAGTTTATAATTTTCTAAGAAACCAACTAAAATATGAGTTTGGGTTTCCATTTTTAGAAATGAAGAAACTGGAATACATGACGATATTACTTTTGATTCCTTTTATGTATCATTTTCTAAGAACTTTGTTTGATGAAAGATACAGTATTTTTGGAAAAATTCTAGATGGATTACAACTCGGATTTTTTTTATATTTTGCATTCACCGAGAACATAGAAAGTTTCAGTTTTTTACTTTCCAATTTTGTACAACCTACTTGGTTGATTTATGTAATATTAATTTTTGCAATTTTAATCAAACACTTACGAAAGAAAGAAAGGAGAGCTTTTTACATTACCATAGGCATCACCATTGTTCTAATGGCTGCAATTGTTGATTTAGCTACCAACCGTAACTACTGGGTGTTCCCAAGAATTATGGGGTATACCTTTCTTGTATTTAATATCTCGCTTGCCATCATATTAGCAAACTCATTTGTAAAACTAAATGAACAAGTGGAAGACTTAAATAAAAACTTAGAGAAGAAGGTAGAAGAAAGGACTGATGCATTAAACGAATCACTCAATCAACTACAAATTCTAAAAGAAAAACAAGATGGAGATTATTTTTTAACATCACTTCTCATCCATCCCCTAGCCAGAATCGACAATCGCATTCCTGAAATCAAAATTGAAACCTATGTGAACCAAAAGAAAAAATTCCAGTTCCGTGGAAAGGATGGCGAAATTGGAGGAGATATCTGCGTTGTTGGTACTGTCCAATTGGAATATGGTGATTATACTGTTTTTGCCAATGGAGATGCCATGGGAAAATCCATCCAAGGTGCAGGTGGTGCCTTGGTATTTGGAGTTGTGTTTCAAGCTGTTCTTTCAAGGGCAAAATCTAGTTATACAAAGTCTAGGCCTCCCGAGCTTTGGTTAAAAGATTTATATGTAGAACTACAATCGGTTTTTGTTAGTTTTGATGGTTCCATGTTATCGAGCGTTGTTCTGGGTATGGTAGGAAAAGATGGTTTTGTTTATTATATCAATGCTGAACATCCTTGGAGTATCCTTTACCGAGATGGAGTTGCCTCTTTTATTGAAACCGAACTTTCCATGAGAAAACTTGGTTTTCCTAAAAACGATCATTACTTCCAAATCAAAACTTTTTCTTTGTTAGCTGGAGATGTTTTACTCATTGGGTCTGATGGGAGAGATGATTTGGGACTTGGTCAGGAAGAAGAAGAGTTTCGTTCCATCAATGAAGACGAAACCTTAATCTTACGATTAGTCGAACGATCAGAAGCAATCCTTCCCGGTCTAGTTCAGGAAATAAAAAATAGCGGGGAGATTACAGACGACCTTTCTTTTTTAAAAATAGAATTCTCTCCAGAATATCCAAGAATGTCACTACCTGATACGATAAGGAAAGAATATTTAGAAATCAAACAGACAACCAAACAAGGAGCTTATCAGGAAGCCTTAGAACGATTGGTTTCTTTGATGCAAAACTATTCCCATCCAACTTTCTATGCTTTGGCAGGAAAACTTCATTACCAATTAAAAAATTGGATGGATGCCATAGAAAATCTAAAGTTAGCATCGAAGAAAAATCCTGTCCGCGAAGATTATCTTTTTATGACAGCAAGAGCATTATACAAAAATGGACAGTATACCGATTCTGTGATATGGTCTGAAAGGTTATTTTTGCGAAACAAATTCCACAAGCAGAACACAACGTTATTTATGCATCTGCTTGATCAAACGAATCATGTGGATAAAAAAGAGTTTTACTTAGGTTTTTTAACCACGAAAGAAATATAAAGTCACAAGAAGACCAAGGAAAATTCGATAAATTCCAAAAGATAAAAAACTCCTTCTGCGGATAAAAGCCATAAAGAGTCGAATGATAAAATAACAAATCACAAAAGAAACAATACTTCCAAACAAAAGAAGGCCGATAGTTTCTGAATTTAAGATGGTGCGGTGTTTATAGAGTTTGTAAATCCCAGCCAATGTCAAGACGGGAATCGCTAGAAAAAACGAAAACTCTGCTGAGTCTTTTTTAGATACTCCCAAAGTCCGTGCTGTGATGATGGTTGCCGCTGATCTGGATACACCAGGAATGAGGGCAAAACATTGAAAAATCCCCACGAAAATTGATTCTTTAATCCCAATTTTTTTTCCCTCACCTTCATCGTAATGTTTCCATTCGACAAAAACCATAACGAGTCCACCCACTAACCAAGAAAGACCTAAAATCAAAAGTAAATCAGATCTCATTTTGATTTGATCCAAACTACTTTTAAAAACAAAACCTAAAATCAAAATGGGAAGGATACCTACCAGTAAATTACGATAGAATTCAAATCCCGTTTTATCAGTTGATTGATTTGTTAGAAAAAGAATGGCTCCCTTTGTTTCTTTCCAAAGTAGTTGGAAATACAAAACAACAACAGAAAGGATGGCTCCAGTTTGGATGAAGATATCGAATAAATCTTCAAAGGCTTCATGGTCGACTGTTAGATTTTGAAAGGGGAAAAAGTAACTGAAGAGGAAAAGGTGTCCCGTAGAAGAAACGGGAAGGAATTCCGTGGCAGCTTCGATGATGCCACGGAGAAACGCATTTAAAGTATTGTCCATTCCGACTTATTTTTTCTCGTCAGCTGGTTCTTCCACTTTTTTCTTAGGAGCAAGGTATGCGTCTAAATCAAATTTGTCATTACGTTTGATGGTTACTTCTTCTTTGATTCTTTCTACTACTAAAGGAAGTTGTTCTCTAGTTTGTAATTGTTTAATTTGTGCCTTAGCAAAAGTAAGACATTTATCAATTGTTAGGTTTGCAATATTACGATCCAAACCGCGAAGTCTTTCGCATTCTGCTTTTGCTTGCTCGTCAGTGATTTGGATTTTTTTCTCAACTTGTTCGGAAACATACATTTGAGCAATGGTTTGCATCTCAACTTGTTTGATCACTTCCGCAACGTCTGGACGAGAAATATAACCATTTTTCTCAGCCACAAGGCGAGTCATGATCATTTGCCTGTAAGTTTGGTAAAAATTTTTCTTTTGGAGTTGGTAATTCAAATCTTGGAAGTTTTGAGGAACTTCTGCGATGTCTTTTTCAATGAATTCCAAGAGGGTCTTTTTTTCGATATTTTGCAATCGGCTGATAGAATCAAGAGCTGTATCATAAGCCGCTTCAAAGTCTTTTACGGTAATTTTATGGTTATCCAACGTTTCGATGACCGGAGAGGAGTCCGAACACTGAACGAGGAAAAGTGATGCCAAAAAAACAAACAAAGGAAGGATTTTAGTCATATTATTTTAGTGCCTGAAAGGATTTGTGATGATGGTTTCGCCAATTCCCGCAATGTCTATCCTTTTTTGACGGAACCAGTTTGATTCCCCTGCTTAAAAATTAAGCGGCCAAAAATTCCAATAGGGAAAGCAGTTTTTTGATTTTTTGCAAATCCTCCCTTTCCGGAATCGTATAACGCAATACAGATGGCTCTTGCGGGGAGATAACAAGCCCTTTGAATTTAGCCATAGCTTGGATCACACGGTCTGGATTTCCCCGAAAATAGGTTCCACATTTGAATAAGATTTCCTCGGGTTTTTCGGTCACAAATTCGAATCCTAAGTTGGATGCCAGAGTTCGGATTTTCTCTAATTCTACAAAGGTTTTGGCGATTTGCGGGAGTTCTCCAAACCGGTCTTCCATTTCCAGAGAAAGTTCCTCGATTTCGTCCAAATTAGCAGAACCCTCAAACCGTTTGTAAAATTCGATTTTTTGTTTTGTGTCAGGGATATAATCATCAGGAAGATAAAAGTTTGTTTTTAAATTAACAGCTGTGCGAACTTCCACTCGCACATCTTCTCCTTTGATCCGAGAAATAGCTTCTTCTAACATTTTTACATAGAGGTCAAAACCGACTTCCATGATATCGCCTGATTGTTCTTTTCCTAGTAGATTCCCGGCTCCACGAATTTCTAAATCGCGCATGGCCACTTTAAACCCAGAACCTAACTCCTGATATTCGAAAATGGTGTTTAATCTTTTTTCTGCAAGTTCCGTCATCAGTTTTTTAGAAGGATAAAACATATAAGCATATGCCTTTCTATCAGATCGACCAACACGACCTCTGATTTGATAGAGTTGCGAAAGTCCAAACATATCGGCTCGTTTGACAATTAGGGTATTGACATTAGGCATATCAATGCCTGATTCAATGATTGTGGTAGTCACTAAAATATCGTATTTACGTTCGTAAAAATCAACAAGGGTTTCCTCAATTTCATCTTCTGTTAATTGTCCATGTAGAATCCCTACCGAAATTTCAGGAACCAACGAACGAACATAAGCGGCCTCTTCTTCAATTGATTCCACACGGTTGTAAAGATAAAAAATTTGTCCTCCTCGTTCCATTTCCTTTCGGATGGCCTCTTGGATCAAAGTATCATCTTCTTCTAAAACATAAGTTTCTACACTTTGTCTGTTTTTTGGTGGAGTGGAAATGATTGAAAGTTCTCTGATTCCAGTAAGTGCCATATGTAAAGTTCTTGGAATAGGAGTTGCTGTTAGAGTTAAAACATCGACAAGGTTTTTAAACTTCTTTATGGCCTCTTTATGTGTAACACCAAACTTTTGTTCTTCGTCAATGACAAGAAGACCTAAATTTTTTGGTTTCACCTTAGATGATAGAATAGCATGAGTTCCGATAAGCATATCAATTTTGCCTTCGGAAAAATTCTTTAGATCTTCCCGAATCTCAGCAGCCGAACGAAACCTGGAAACAAAGGCAATTTTTACCGGATAGTTTTCATACCTTTGTTTGAATGTATTAAAATGTTGTAAGGAAAGGATGGTCGTGGGCGTAAGAAGCATTACTTGTTTCCCTGCCATAATCACCTTAAAAGCTGCACGAATGGCTACTTCTGTTTTCCCATATCCTACGTCACCACAAACCAAACGATCCATGGGTCGAACCGATTCTAAATCTTGTTTCACAGACTCGATGGCTGTAATTTGGTCAGGAGTTTCTTCAAACTCAAAGGCCGCTTCAAACTCTTCTTGCCAAATGGTATCAGGCGGAAATGCAAAACCATTCAACTTCATACGGTTAGAATAGAGTAACACTAGTTCTTCGGCTAACTTATCAACAGATTCTTGAACCCGATCTTTTGCCTTTTTCCAGGAATTTTTTCCTAGAGTGTCGAGTTTGGGAGAATCAGTACCCCCAATGTATTTTTGAACGAGAGAAATTTGATCCAAGGGAACAAATAAACTATCTCCACCAGCATATTCTAATTTTAGAAAATCCCTTTCCTTTCCATCAGCCTTAGTTCTTTCAATTTTAACAAATCGACCCACACCATGATTCACATGGACTACATAATCACCTTCTTTCAAATCAATGAAAGATTCGATCATTTGAGAGGCTTGTTTTTTATAACGAGTTTTTCTTTTGTACTGACGACCAAATAAATCATTGTCCGTAAAAATATAAAGGTTGTCTTCTAAAACGTGAAACCCACGTTTGAGGTCAGAAATTACTAAATGAACCCCTGGATTCATTGTATCGAAGGGAATGGGAAGTGGTTCTTCTGAATCGGAATGTACTGTTTCCACTTCATCTTCGGTAAATAAACCTTTCAGACGCATCATCTGGGCAGAAAAGGAGGAAGTGATTAGGATTTTGTTTTTTGGATCTTCTGCGAGTAACTCTAAAAAGTATTCCTTTGCCTCACGGATTTTGCCCCGAAATCCTTTCACTTCCGTGATTGGTTCATAAGAATAATTTCTTTGATTATCTGGCAAAAGAGAAAAACGAATTCCTGGTGTATCGTCAGAAGTAAGAGTGCTCCACTCTTCTCCAAAAGAAAGTAAATCCTCTGGTTTCAAACAAAGAGATTCTTCCTTCTTTTTCTCATAGAGAGTGTTGTATTCTCTCTCCATTCCATAAGAACGTTCCTTGGTGTCAAAAAACCTAGGATAAATAACAACAGGTTTTCTATTAAAAAAATTAAGAAAACCTTCGTGTTCACGAACCAAAGGCAAATGTTCTTCGATAATCTCTAACTCTGAATCAATCGGAAGTCGTTTGTCTTTGTGTTTTTCTAACTCTTCTTTGTATTTTAGTTTTTCTTCTCGACTTACAATTGTTTCATTCGCGGCGGTAATGATGATCTCATCAATTTTTGTTATCGATTTTTGAGTATTGGGATCGAAGGTTCTGATTTCATCGACAGTATCTCCAAAAAAATCAATCCGTACCGGGTTTGCCAAATAAGGAGTGTAAATATCTAAAATTCCACCTTTTAAACTGAAGTGTCCAAATTGTTCACAAACTTCTTCTCTGTGGTATCCTAAATGGACAAGTTCCGATAATAATTTTTCTAAAGGAAAATCCTTTCCTAATTTTAAAGAAATGGATTTTCCTTTTAAACTGCCACTAACAGGGAGTTTACGCAATAACGCCGATACAGAGGTAACCACAAGAGAACGATTTCCAGAAAGGATTCGGTTGATGGTAAGGATCCGGTCTCTTTTCCATTCAACCTGCCATTTTGTATATTCGTAAGGAATGTTTTCCGGTCCGGGAAAATAAAAAATCTCATCCTGTGGTAAAAAACTAAGAAGTTCCCGGGAAAAACTTTCCGCATCCTGGTTTGTCGGAAGTACAATTAAAAAGGTAGAATCTGTTTTGAGTGAATCATATAAAGATCCAACAACAAAGGAATGAGCCGATTCCGGAATTCCGCTTAAATTTACTAAAGAAGTTTTGGAATCAGAGATTACCTGTTTAGTATTGAATTTACGATCTTCGATTTCTTTTGTCATGGATGATTAATTAGGAATGGTTATGATTTGGTTGTCAATGAGGCGCACCTCACCAACAAATACAGCCAAGGCGAGTAGAATCTCACCAGTTAATTTTTCTTTGGATTGAAGGTCGATTGGATCAACTACTTCCAAGTAATCAATGCGAAGAGAAGCCCCTGTGAGTAAAAAATCTCGAAGTATTTCCTTCAGTAGATTGATATCTCTTTCACCACCCAAAATTGTTTTTTTTGCGAGCGCAAACATACGAGGAATGAGGCTAGCAGTTTCCCTGTTTTTTTCAGACAGTCTTACATTTCTGGAACTCATCGCAAGGCCGTCACTTTCGCGTTTTGTAGGGACTCCCACAATTTCAATGGGGAAATTTAAATTTTCCACCATAGCAGAAATGACTCGGAATTGTTGGTAGTCTTTGAGTCCAAAGAAAGCCTTTGTTGGTTCCGTTAAATGAAAAAGTTTAGAAACTATTTGTAATACACCTTCAAAATGCCCAGGCCTTGTCCGACCACAAAGATTTTTTTGTAATTCTGGAATACTTAAAAATATAGGAGTTTTTGTTTCAGGGTACATCGTTTTTACATCAGGTAAAAAAACAAGATCCACGCCCTTCTCTTCGCATAACTTTAAATCGGTGTTCGTATTAATTGGGTAATTTTCAAAATCTTTTGGATCATTAAATTGAGTTGGATTGACAAAGATAGAGACAATGGTTTTGTCTGTTTGTTTTTTGGAAGTTTTAACTAAATCCAAATGACCAGAATGTAAACTTCCCATAGTGGGACAAAATCCAATGGACAAACCATCCCTCTTCCAAGAGGTAATTTGATTTTTTAATTCTATGATATCCGATATAACGATCATACAGAATCCTCAGTTCGAACTTTAACACTAGTCCCGTGTTCTTCATCCAAACCTTCCAATTCAGACATTAACTTAACAAAAGGATACAAAGTTTCTAATGATTCTTTTGTGACTTCTTGAAAAGTAACTCGTTTTAAAAAAGTATCCACACCTAACGAAGAATAGATTCGGCTTCCACGTGCAGTGGGAAGAATATGGTTGGTTCCACTGATATAATCACCCATAGCCACGGGAGAATATGGGCCAATAAAAACACTACCCGCATGTTCGATTTTGGAAAAAACTAATTCATTGTCCCTTGTTTGAATTTCTAAATGTTCTGGGGCCAGTTCATTCGAAAACCAAATACAATCTTCCAAACTTTCAAAAATCAAAATGGCAGAATTTTTATAGATTGAATTTTGTTTCATCTCTAAACGTTTCGGACGTTCTATAAAAGCCTTTTCCAATTCCTCGCTGACTTGTTTGGCAAAACTCTCGTCTGTAGTTAGTAAAATCGCAGACGAATCTTCTCCATGTTCTGCTTGTGATAACATATCACAAGCAATCCACTTCGGATTGGCACTAGAATCGGCTATGATACAAACTTCGCTTGGACCTGCTGGACTATCAATTCCAATGAGTCCACTACCAGCTAAATAAGATTTGGCGGCGGCTACATAGGCGTTTCCTGGTCCTACAATGAATTCTGATTTGGGTATACTTTCTGTCCCGTAAGCAGCAGCAGCAATCCCTTGAGCTCCACCAACGGTTACAATTCGGTTTACTCCCAGAATTTGACAAAGCCAGATGAGAATTTCAGGAAGTCCATCTTTTTGTGGTGGAGTGATGAGTTGGATATTTTTTACACCAGCAATTTTTGCAGGAATCACTCCCATAAGGACACTGGATGGATATAATGCCTTACCACCTGGTGCATAAACAGAAAGCGAAGGAATGGCGGTGTATTTAACACCTAACCGGTTTCCATCAATAGTCTTGAACCAGGATTCTCTTTTTTGAGCTTCATGAAAGGTTTCGATATTCGCTTTAGCCCGAAGGAAGGCTTCTTTGATTTTTGGATCAAGATTGGTTTGGATGGAATGCGGATCGAGAGTTACCGAACTTAGTTTGATGCCGTCAAACTTTTCAGTGAGTTCAACGAGTGCTTTATCCCCTTTGGTTCGTACAGCTTCCAAAATCGGAAGGATTTTTTCTGTAGCAGAACTTAAGTCCTCTTTGGCTCCCGCAAGAAAACGATCGAAGGTTTTGTTTGTGTTTTTGTCACAACGAAGGATGGGAATCGGCATAAAATCAGCTTGGAGGGAAGTCCTTCCCTAAACAAGCTTTTTGTCAGAAACGAGAAGAGAATTCGATTTGGTATCTTGACCCGTATTCATAGGCAAATTTGGATTGGTTCCAACCTGCTTCAGAAGTTACATTTGCTTGGATCCGTTTTGTTGACTCACCTAAAGGGAACCCAGGTTCTATATTAGCTACGTTACGTTTGGCCGAAAAATAAGAGTCTACAATGTTATAGAGTAAAAACACTCCTAAAACCCCAGCTCCCGCCTGGATCACACCTAACTCAGTTTTAGCGGCATTGAACTTAGATTCTGCATTGGATCGATTGACTAACCATAGAGTTTGCGCATCTTGTCTTTCTGCAAGGACTGCTCCAAGAAGGACAGCCGATTGGTAATCTGAACGAGCAGCGATAAATTTGCTATAAGAGCTCGCATAAACAGCAACCGCAGACACGGCTACAAGGGGATATACATACAGTTTCCAATTTTTTCCATCTATGTATTTTTGACCCCAACCTGGCATTACCGTCGAACGCCAAAGAGTCGAATAGTATGGAGTTTCATAATAGTCTTCGGGGATTTCCTTTCTAACAATTCGTTCTTGTCTTGCTGCAAAAATCGCAGCCTTTTCTTTAGAATCAGACAAAACAACTCGTTGTTTTGCGGTAAGCACTTTATTCCTTGGATTCTCTAAAACTAAATCATAAATCCCTGTATCTGTATCAGCATCCACGGCGAATGTGGCTTTCGCTATGGAATCAGATTCTATGGTCACTTTTTTAGCTGGGATTCTTTTCCCACCGGTCACCATATACACCTTCATGGGGTGGATAAAATCTTTTCCCTCAAGTAAAAAAACTTTTTCCTTTTCTTCTTTCGATACAGAAAATACGGAATCTTTAGTCAATGTAGGAACCTTGGAAACCACAACCTCAAACTTGACCCAGTCAGAATAACTTCCTACTTTACCGAGTTTATTCACAACTGCCACTCGATGTTCATAGATTCCAGAAGTATAATTGACTAAATCATAACTAGTGCCACTGACTCTTTCTGAAAGAACAAGATAACCACTCGAATTTTTAATTTCTAAAACATAACCAGTAGCTCCATCCACATCCATCCAACGTAGTTGGTGTTGGGTTACTTCCTCTCCTGTATTTTCTCCGAATACAGGAGAAATAATGAAGAAGAAAATCATTACATTGGAGAGATATTTATTCCACATAAATCTTTCCTGGAGTGAGGATTTTCGGAACCTTTAGTTCCGGAACAGAAATGAAAAAATCCTGTTTGTTGTAGGCTGATTCTTTTTCCGACCCATCTGATTGTTTGTATAAAGCTGCCACTTCCCAACGGAACCTACCCACGTTGAGTTTCTGGATATCACTAAACTGTAGTTTGGTGGCACTGACACGGTCATTTAAAATCTGTTTCTCTCGAATTCCGGAGATATCAATCAAACGAATCCTATATCCTGAAACCTTATCCACAGATTTCCAAGTGAAAAGAATGGAGTTTCTAGTAAACAAATCGATAGTTTCATTTCTAGTCGGCGAAGTAAGACTTGGTGGTTCCATATTGGAAATCAATTGGAAATTGCGGGAGGCACTTGTATCTGATTCCGAACCGGTAGGTCGAACTCGCCAATAGAAACGGCCTAAATCCTTAGATTTAAATTCAAAATAATTTCCAGTTACGTTTTCTTTTATCAAAAGTGGTTGGAAATCGGCTTCTCTTGCGATCTCCAATTCATAATTAGTTTTACCTGTTAGTTTTTTCCACTTTAGGATGGCAGTTGACCGTTCATCCACTTCCACCTCGGCTCCGTTTGCTGGTGCCACTAATTCCATCTCTTCTTTGGCAATGACGGTAAAGGAACCTGATTTTGAATCAAGGGAATTTCCATTACCAATCAAACCTTTTACTCTCCAAAAGTAAGTGCCTAAACCGAGTCCACCAGTGAGTTTTAAAAAATTATTTTTTGTATTTTCTGATTTTAATTTGGATCTAAAATTTGAATCAGAACTTAGCTCCCATTCATATCCGTTAAAGTCTTTATCATCTTTCCAAGAAAAGAAAAGCTGCGATTTGATTTGTTCTTCTGCAAACGTTTTGCCACTCGTTGGTTCCAATAATTCCGGCGGTGAGGTATCTGTTTTTTTCAAAACCTGAAAACTAAGAATCGATGAAGATTTTTCGGCGATTCCCGGGAGATTTGATTTTGCTTGGATCCTTGCAAAATAACTTCCTTCTTTTAGGGAATCAAAAGCCAACGATTGGTTTTGAGTTTGTTTCGAAACTAAACCTTCTGTAAAATCGTTATCTTTTGCTATTTGTATGGTATAAGAAGAGTAAAGATCCAAAGGATTCCATACAAATCGAACTACAGGATTTTCTCTTGTGAAAGAAAAAACTTCATTTGGTTTTGGACTAAAAAATCGAAGCCCCGGATCATTCAAAATCCTAAACTGAAAGACTTCTGTAGTGAGTTTGGATTTGTTGTTTGGATCTTCATAAGAAAGGCGCCAATAATAAGAACCAGAATTTAATTTTTTAGAAATAGTAGCAGTTGTTAATTTTTCTTTAATTAGTGATTTTGAAAAATCTGGAAACAGGGATATTTCAATTGTGGGACTTGTTTGTTTTGCTGAATCGGGTTTCCAACCAGAGACGGAAAATTGAATTTTTTCAGATCCAGATTCGGAAAGTATATTTTTTCTATCCTCAGGTAAAACCAATCGATACACTGGTTTCCCAACTCTGACTCCCGATTCAGTTACGTTCGCAATCTGGTCTTTGGCAATGGTTTCTTCCTTTCCATTCGAAGTGAGTTTTGCTTCCCCTTGGTCTACCTTGATATTGAGTTCCGACTTAGTTTTATCAAGTTTCACATCACCTTTTGCCACTTCGACTGTTTTGTCACCAGCAGTGATGTTCATCTTCATATCGCCAGAAATCGTTCCTTCGCGAGCCGCTTCAAAAGATCCATAGGCAAAATTAATATTGATGTTTTTATCAGAAATATCCAAAAGAATCATAGAATTCTCTGATATGTTAATTTTTGTACCGTCATTTAACGTGAGTACGGCGTCCGATAAACCTTCTGTACGAATTGTATCTCTATTTTTTACTTCTGTTTTGGATTCAATTAAATCCCAAACGACTGCATCATTGTATTTACGAAGTACAGTTTTATTTTTGAAAGTAATGACCCCAATGGTTGGGCTTGTGGAATCATTAAAACGATTGTTTAGATTTCGATAAAGAAGATATGAGAATACAAAAATAAGAAGGATCAGTAAAGAAACTACAAATCTTGTATCGTTTAACCATCTCATATCGTTTATTTATGTGTCCTAGTGAACACACCGTCCCAACTTGGATCTGGTGGGTTTGTTTGGTACTCTTCACAACGTTCGATGAGCATTCGGCTCGACTTGTCTTTTTGTCCTTTTGCCTTTTCTGAACTTGAAAATAATTGGATGGCTTTTGCCCAATCTCGATTTAAGTAAGCTTTAAATCCGGATTCATAAATTTCAGCTGCTTCTAATTGACTCGGAGTGATGAGGGAACGATAAGCAATGAGTTCGTGAATTTTAACTGGTTCGTTTTTTCCTTTCACGCGAACTAAATCCAAATACCGAGTGACCATTTCCCCTTGGATGGAATCACGGATTGGGTCAGTAATGAGGATGTTTACCCCATAATCTTTACCGGCGGCTTCCAATCTGGCAGCAAGGTTTACTGTATCCCCCATCATTGTATATGATGCGAGTGCGTCAGTTCCCATAAAACCAACCTTAGCTGGTCCTGAATTAAGGCCAATCCTTGCATCCATTACTTGCGCTTCTTTCGAATAAAGATTATTGTTTGTCCAATACTCTCGTAACTCCGCAAGTTTCATCACCATATCCACACTGGCACGCGCTGCTTTTAGTTCATGATCCACAACGGGAACAGGTGCGTTAAAAATTCCAACAATCGCATCCCCAATGTATTTATCCAAAACACCTTCGTGTTTTTTGAGTAATAGGGTCATAGCAGAAAGATATTCATTCAAAAGTGCTGCTAAATCAGCAGATTTTAATTGTTCAGATATTGTGGAAAAACTTGCCACATCAGAAAAAAAGGCGGTGATATGAGTTTCTGAACCTCTTTTTAAAGCTGCTAGATCCACCATGGCTTCTTGAACCACAACAGGATCAATCATACTTCCGAGGATATTTTTTACCTTTTCTCTTTCTTCCAAACCTTGTCCCATATCGATGAAATATTTGGTGAGAAGTCCAACTTCGTCTTGTGTGGTAGGTTTGATCCCAATTTTAAAATTCCCTTTAGCAATTTCTAAAGTAGCAGTTAAAAGTTGTAACACAGGTTTGGTAATTGTTTTGGAAAAGAAAAATACAAAAATCAGTGCCGAACATAGTCCAATCCCGGCAATATAAAGATTTGTTTTTTGGCTTTTATAAACATCGGCAAAAGCCTTTTCTTCAGAAACGATGGTTATGACTCCAGCATCAGCAAATCCAATTTTTTGAAAGGATCCAAGATAAGAACCACCTAGCTCTTCATCCAAATAACTCATCTGACCCGTATTAGATGCATTTGTTAACATCGACTTTACAATGGGCATAGAAGCTAGGTCAGTTGCGGCTAAAATTAGATCTTCTTTTGGGTGAGCTAAAGCGATTCCATTCCCGTTCACCATAAAAGTTGTTTCGATTCCTTTTTTCGAAAAAGCACCAATGATTTTATTTAACTTAACAATCATTACAAGTGCGTTGTCTAGTTCCCCATTTTCCGATGTGGGAATGGCAATCGCAAAAGATGGTTCTTGGAATCCAGGGCTTGAATTTAAAAGAACAGCTTGGCCATTGAAGGCTTCGGCAAGAGCATCGCGGTTACGGTTAACAACATTATGAAAGTCTTCTTCGGTAACGGAACTTTTTTTAAGTTCTTCCTCATTAAAAACTTCACGTTTCATGATGAGTGTGTTTTCTTTGCGTTCAAAAATACCTAAATAGATAAATTCTTGATCGTTTTGAAAAAAAGTTTTGATCAGAAGTTTTCTTTCTGCTTCGGGTAGACCTTGGGTAGTGAGAGTAATGGCAATTTGTCTACCCTTTTCCACAACTCCCAATATATCGGATTTTACTTTTGAACCAATGATTTCAGCAATTCGGATATTATTAGCACGTAACTGTAGTTCGATGGATCTTTTAAAATAAAAAGAAGCAAAAAAGATAATGACCCCAACAGATAAAGCAAATAGAAAACTAATCACTCCCATCATTTTTAGTTGGAGGGAAAACTTTGTATGAGACGATCCATCTAAACTCGGATCTTCAGATCCAGATACAACTTCATCCGATTTCGGTGAAGCCACTATTTCGGCTGGTTTTGATTCGGAAACTTTGTCTGATTTAGAATTTTCTTTTCCATTGGTTTCTGCTTCCGAAAATGAAGATTCGATCAAATCATAAGGATGGTTAGGTGAATCATCTTCCGAATCGGGTTCTTCACTTTTTTCATCTTCTAAAGTTTCATTTTCTTCGATGAAATTTGAACCAATACTGCCAGAAGCAACTAAAACACTTTCTTTCTTCCGACCTAATGCCCCCAAAATTTCTAAGGGAGGTAAACTTACTGAATTTTTTTTGATTCCATTTCCATTAGAATGAACGACTTCGGGAACAGAACTTGTTTTGCCTGTAAGACCAAATTTATGTGTGATTCGATCTGGTGAAATTTTATCATCCCAAAGGTATTCCAAACGGGCAAAAACAGAACGAGCTTCTAATTCAAGACTTCTTGGGATTAAAACATAGATGGTTTTATCTTCCCCTAACTTTGCTAATTCGGAAGCCAAGTATTTATTAGTGGATATATTATGAATGGAGACAAATGGAAATTCGATACGGTTAGTATCGGTAGGAATTCCCCAGAGTGGTGGCCCAAATCGAAACTCGAGTTCCCCGGCACGCCTCGTTTGAAAAAATATAGAGAGTCCCTCGTTCCAATCCCAAGTCTCTAAACTCTCCAAGGATTCGTCCCAGAGAAGAAAGACTAGTTTGGACGTTCGTAGGAACGGTATTTCTGCGGAAATTTCTATCATACCAATTTTAGTATCGACTAATTACGTCATTCAATCGATCTCAATTCTAGATGAAAATCATTACGTTAAATTGCAACGGAATTCGCTCCAGTTTGAGCAAAGGTTTACTCGAATTTATACGTCACGAAAATCCTGACATTATTTGTTTCCAAGAAACGAAGGCCCCCGTATCAGAAATTGATCGAGAAGAGTTTCGAAATTTAGGATATGCTGTTCATACCTGCATCGCTGAAAAACCGGGATACAGCGGCACGGCAGTTCTTACCAAACTGAAACCAAAATCTGTCTCTGTGGGTTTTGGAGATGGAATTTATGCCAGCGAAGGAAGGTCCATTCTTATCGAATACCCTGATTTTTTTCTTTGGAATCTCTATTTCCCTTCCGGCACCAGTGGAGAAGAAAGACAAAAAGTAAAATACAAGTTCTTAGATTCCTTCATGGAACTAGCAAAACCCTATACTAAGAAGAAAAAACCTCTCATCGTTTGTGGAGATGTGAACATTGCACATACGGATCTCGATATCCACAACCCCAAAGGAAACCAAAAGAGTTCTGGATTCCTCCCGGAAGAAAGAGCTTGGGTTTCCAAGTTTTTAGATTCTGGATTTTTAGATTGTTACCGTGTTTTGCAACCAGAAACAAGAGATGATTACTCGTGGTGGACCTACAGGTTCCAAGCTCGGAAGAACAATAAGGGCTGGAGGATCGATTACTTTTTCATTACAAAATCGACTAAATACAAACTAGAATCTGTTTCTATCAAAAAGGAACCTGTCCTTTCTGATCATGCACCTGTAGTGTTGGATCTCCAATTCACTTGACAAAGGATTCACTCCAGGAGAAATTTCTGGGATGAAATTGGTTTTTCCTCTCCTCCTTTCTATTTTTACTTTCCAATGTTCTGTCCTTGGTGTGATCCAAGACAAAATCCCCACTCCAAATTTTGATTTTGATTCTCTCTCAATCAAAAGTATTACCTTTACAGACATCACTTTAAATGTGGTTACCTCTGTAGAAAATCCATACCCGGTCACTCTCCCCAGTTCCTTACTGGATATGGACATTAAAATCGAAGGATTAAAACTCATTCAAATCAAAACTGATCTCGGCGCCATTGAAGGAAAAAAAACAAAAAAACTTCCTTTGGAAGTAAAACTAAAATATACGGATCTACTCAATCTTTACAAAAAATTTCCAGACAAACCATTGTTAGAGGTGAGTGCAGAGGGAAATATGAAAATTCCGATTCCAAAACAATGGCAACTTTTGGGAAAAGATTCGCTCAGTTTTCCTTTTATGAAAAAAAGAGAAATACCGGCAGTCCTCCCCAATGTGGAGATTCAAAATTTCAAAATTTTAATGCCTACGGAAGCTGACATTCTCAGTGCCTCAAATACAGGTGCCTTGGCTGACACAGCTACCGGTTTCTTAAAAGGACTTCTTGGAGGCACCAAACAAACGGCAACATCTGCGGCAAAAGCGGGACTCTCCGGCCTCAACCTAGATTTGAATACAGAGTTTGACTTTGTTTTTGCAAACCAAGCCGCGTCCAACTTAAACCTAACAAACCTTAATTATGATTTAAACTTAGGAGGGGAAAAGTTTTTAAACGGAACCCCAAAAGAAATCATCAATTCCGGAAAAACCTCTACCGTTAAAGTGGCAACAAAGTTTCCCATAACTTCCATTAGTTCCTCTTTATACAAAACCATCCAATCCAAATCGGCACAGTTTGATTTAAAGGGTAATTCGGGACTAAAAGTTCCAACAATAGCAGAAACCATTCCTTTCCAATATGAAAAACAGGGAAACTTTAAGTGGTAATCGAAAAGTAGATTTTTAGAGGGAAAAGTAAACCGAGGATTTTCGATTTACTTTTTCTTCTGTAACATCTGTTTGATTTCGTCTCTGGTTTTGCCGGGATAAAGTCGAATTTGGTAACTAATCAAAAACTTTGTGATGATGGGTGTTCCATCTTTGGAAGAATGTTCATAGTTAAATCGGGAAGCATCATTTTGAATGATCTTAGCCACATCATTGATTCTTGGAACCCTGCGATCAAAGGCAATGGATTCCAATTTACCAGTGATGGTATTCAGTCCAATGGTAATCATTCCATCATCCACAAAACTAAGAAGATCGAACTTCTTCATTTCTTCTTTGGAAAGTTCATCTCCACCTGGGTCTGGTTTTCTGCGGATTTTATCCGTATGACGGATTTGCCGCACCATATAAGAATCAGAAGCTATATAAACACGAAATAGTTCGGTAGGTAGATCGCTCTTTTTTTGGAAAAAGGGAATCTCTCCTGTGTTGTTTTGCACCTCTTCCCCTTTTTCATTTAAGATGATTTCACCTTCGCCACCCGGTGCTGCGAGTAAATCTTTTGAGGGAAGTGTTTCCGAATTGGATTCGGAGTTAAGATTTGTATTGGTTTGGGGTGTGGACTGACAAAAAAGAAAAACGGAAACTGATACAACCGATACAAACAAATGCAAAAATTTCATTTCGACATCAGTTTTTGGCAGTTTACCGCCCTGGCAAGAATTTAAAATAAAAAGGAGAATCCCTAAATTAAATATTTCGCAAACACTGTGGCTAGTCCGAGGAAAAAGAAAAATCCACAAACATCTGTAGTTGCTGTAACAAATATTGAAGAAGCAATGGCAGGGTCAACTCGCATGGCTTTGAGTACAATGGGAACAAGGGAACCAGTGAGTGAAGCTACAATCATATTCACAAACATAGCTGTTCCAACCACAAGACCAAGGACAGGGTTCCCCTTCACAAAAAAAATCATACAACCTGTGACTGTCCCAAGTACGAGGCCATTCAATACACCAATGGTAACTTCCTTTCTTACGGCCTCCCACCAATTGGAAAAAGATAGATCTCCCGTAGCAATATTCCGAATCACAACTGTTACAGATTGAGTTCCCGCATTTCCTCCAAGGCCTGCCACAATGGGCATCAGTGTCGCGAGAACAACAATTTGTGAAATGGTATCTTCAAAAAAAGCAACTACTGTGGAACTCACAAAGGCAGTCAGTAAATTGACATTGAGCCATATAATACGGCGTTTGACTGATTGTAAAATGGGTGTGGACAACCTTTCGTCTTCCGAAACCCCCGCCATGAGGAGGATATCTTCCGATGCTTCTTCTTCTACGATTTCTAAAACATCATCCACCGTAATCCGACCGATGATCCGGCCCAAATCATCTGTGACAGCTGCACTGAATAAATCGTATTTTTTAAAGGTATTGGCAACCTCTTCCTGGTCCACATCATAATGAAAGGCGAACACAGAGAAATTAGTAATCTTTGCTACCTTGGTATTAATAGGAGTGAGAAATAAATCTTTTAAAGGGATAAATCCTTCCAAAACTCCCGCATCATCGGTCACATAGACTTGGTAAATATCTTCGATTTCTTTGGCTTTTTTTCGTACATTGATGATTCCTTTACGGACATTATCTGTGATAGACACAGTAGCAAAATCTTTGGACATCAGTCGTCCTGCAGATGATTCCCGAAATCCAAGTTGGGATCGAATTTCAAAACTATCAGTTTTACTTAAATTAGCTAAAACTAACTCACGTTTGGCGCTTGGTAAATAGGAGAGCAGATAAGTAGTTTCATCTGTTTCAATATGATTGAGTGTATTTGAAATTTCATCAACAGAAAGTTCTTCTAAAAAAGACTCTAAGGTCTCTTCTTCCATTTTGACGAGAGCATAGGCTTGGTCTTCTTTAGGAAGGATACGAAAAAGATAGAGTTCTTCTTCTCTTTCTAAATCGCGAAATAATGTAACAATGTCTGCGGGGTGAGCCCCATCCAACATTTCCTTTAGTCTTTTAGAATCTTCTAAGGAAACTAGGTTTTTGATCTCAGCGAGGAACTCATCATAGGAATCGCTTTCTCTGTCGATTTTGATACGGAATTCGGACTCTTTCTTTCTTTCTTCTTCCATAATTCAGCGGATTTCCTGAAATTTACAATTGACGGTTATGTCACGTGGAGCATAGGCTATATCCTATGTCGGCACGAGTTCGAATTTTGAAAACGAATCTTTTTCTTCTCCTAGTTTTTTCCCAATGTGTGCTTTTCGAACCTAAAATCAGCAAGGTTCCTGATGCCTATGTCCGCGATGAAGTGATGAATGCGGAACAAAAAAATGCCACAAGGGTACTCACAGATAAAATCATCAAATTAAATAACGAAGTTTCCATGCAAAGAAAGGCCAATGCCCTAACGGGTCAGGCCATCAAAATCTCTCAAGCGAAAGTCACAAAACATAGTGCACAAAAGGAACTGGCTCGTACCAAAGAAACATATTTCGTTTTGAAAGAGGACTCATCAGCCTCCAAACGGTATTTGGAAGAAAGCCAATCCCATGAATTAGAAAGAGCCAAAGAAGAAACCAGATACAAAACTTGGGTACAAAAGGAAAAAGAAGACAAAGCCTATTTGGAAATGAAAGAAGCAGCCCTCGGAGAACTCATCGCCGAACTGGAATTAGTGCGCTCTGAAATTGCGGTGAAGTTCCAAGAGTCCCAAGGAAAAACTCCCGCAGATCCTGAATATGTAAAAAAAGAAATCTATGAAACCCAATATGCAGAGAAAAAATCGGACGCCCGTCGTCGTGTTTCTGATTTTGAAAGGGTAAAAGCGGAAGCGCCAAGTTTACCCAAAGTCAATTTAGAGGATAGTTTTGACGATGCGAAATAAGTTCCTATCTCTTAGTTTCCTTTTTCTATTTGGATTTCTTTCGTTCTCCTCTCTCTCGGCGGACTGGGTTTATTTCCCATATGAATACAACCAAATCTACAAAGAAAAATACGCTTTGGAATTGGAGCTTGCGGACATTCGCAAACAACACCAAAACGAATTGAATCGTTTGGAAGAAGAAAAAAAAGACCTACAAACTCAAAATCGAAATCTTACAGAAGATCTGGAACTTGAAAAACGAAACCGTGCCAAAGAACAAAACGAATACTCAGACAAAATGCGCGATTATGATATGCGCCTGCGGAGTTTGGAAAAAAAAGGAACAGATAAGGAACGATTACTCGCGGACGAAAACCGAAAACGAGAAGAAAAAGACCGAGCGGATTTAGATGCTTATAAGAAAAAACTCGAAGATAAAGAACGTGAATGCTTGCAAAAGGAACAAAAACTTCGTGAATCTTATGAATCTAAAATTGATGAACTAAAAGAAAGGATTCGTAATTTAGAAGAAGAACTGGCAAACCTTCGCAAACTCACAAAAGAGCAAAAAAGAGAATTAGAAAGGCTTGCGGAACAAACAAAAGAGTTCGAAGAAAAACTGGCAAAAGAAATTACCTCGGGCCAAATTCGACTCAAACGGTTTCACAACAAACTCATCATCAATATTGATGATAAAATTTCATTCGATAGTGGTTCTTCTGAATTAAAACCAGCCATCCTTCCCGCAATTGAAAAGATCCGAGATATTCTCGCTTCTTATCCTGAAAACTATATCATTGTGGAAGGACATACTGACAATGTTCCGATCAAAACAAAATTCAGAAACAATTGGCATCTCTCCAGCGAACGAGCCTTATCTGTTTTGGAATATATGTTACAAAATAGAAACCTAAACCCAAAGAACTTTTCAAGTGCTGGATATGGTGAGTATCAACCCATTGTTCCTAATTCAACTAAAGAAAATAAAGCTCTCAATCGTCGGGTAGATATTGTTGTGGTACCAAGAGCCACAGGGTCACTGAACACAAATAATGACTAAGCCAACAAGACCCAAACGATCCCGATTGGTATTTTTCTTAAGCCTTTCGGGACTTTTATCGATTGGTATATTTTTTATCGAATGGATCGGTTCTAGAGAGAGCGGAAGTTTGGCCCTGTTTGCCGATGCAGGCCATATCTTTACAGACGTATTTGCTCATATCATTTCCTTATTTGCCCTTCTCATTGCTTCTAAAAAACCAACCGCCAAACATCCGTTTGGGTTCCACCGTTTCGAGGTGCTTGCTGCTTTTTTGAATGGTTTACTCCTGATTGGAATTGCTATTTTCATTTTGTATGAAAGTTACTTACGATTTTCGGGAACAGCACATGTGGAACCAAACTCCATGTTGGCCTATGCACTCATCGGATTTGGAATCAATTTGGTATCAGCAGCTTTACTCGTTGGTGTGAGTAAAACAAGTCTCAACTTAAAATCGGCTTATTTACATGTTCTTAGCGATTTATTAGGAACCCTTGCGGTTGTTGTGGGAGCTCTTATCATCCGGTTTACCGGATTTCGTGAAGTGGACAGTTTCCTCAGTGTGATCCTAGGGATTTTTATTTTAAAAACCTCTTATGGTATTGTCAAAGAATCGATCGAAATCCTTATCGAAGCAGACACAAGTGAATTTGATAAAGAACATCTTTTAGAACACATTCGGAGTTTAAAAGGAATTGATTCTGTTCCTGGGATCACCGTTCGTAAACTCACTTCGGGTGTGTTTTCTGTGGAACTTTTAATTTTAGTGGGAAAAGATGCAGATCGGGACAAAATTGTATTAGAAATCCATAAAGTCCTTAAGTCCGAATTTGGAGTTCCTTTTGTTTCTGTAGAAATCCTTTCCTCGTCCTTAAAAAGCCAATTGGAAGATATCTCTGTTAGAGAAACGGAACGTGAATTTGGTCACCATGGGCATAGCCACGGTCATGCGCACGACCACCACCACTAAGAGAGTTTTCGTTTTTTCTTTTGGATCAACATTTGTGTGAACTGGTCTTCCCAAACAAAAAGTTGGTAATCTGGATCCATTGACTTTAAGTCTTTTGGAGAATCTAAATTCCAATGTTTACATAGCGCAAGAAGAAGGTCTTCCGTCGGAAAGGGAAAACCAGAGAGTAAAAAATCGGCATCGGGATTTCCTTGGCAGTTGCCAAGAAAGTTATCTCGCCAAAGTTTAAGTTTCTCCCTCTCATCATTTACCAATTTATTTTCCAATGAAACTTTTTTGATTTTTCCAATCAGTAAGGAAACAAGCGAAAGGAGTTCTTTTAGCCTAAGTTCCATTCCCAATTTTCCATAGTTCTCTAAGACTAGATCCTCTGGGGAAATCGGATATTCGCATAACGTCAGTTTGAGATGAGTCACTAAGGGAGTAAAATCAGTATGGAAAGATTCCTCTATCATTTGGTTGGAAATGTCGGATGCGTCGCTGTTTAAGTTTGGATTCGTTTGGTTTTGATACCTCCGGACCAAATAAACAGGATTTTTTTCCTCTGATTTAATCACCCAAAAGATGATATCCGCTTCCGCTCCATTGGTGATAAAGGATTTGGTTCCGGATAGTTTCTCATCTTTTACAGTGGAACTCAGCTTACGGAGTTTTGTTTCCCAACCAGGTTCACTCACTCCGACGGCAAAAATTTTTGTAGAACCTCCAGCGCGAAAAGCCTGCCAAAGGGAATCTAAAACCCCAACTGCGTTTGGGTTTAGGTTTTCGCTTTGTTCTTCCCGTTGGATTCGTGTTGCATGGGATAAAATCCCACCGGCCACGTTCACTTCCACCATACAAGACAGAGCCAAAGAAACACCGACTGGCTCTTCTGCGAGAACAGAAAGTTTCTTTTGAAATTCTAAATAAGATTCAAAACCAAGAAGGAAATCGTAGTAACCTTCCTGAATGAGGATGGGTTTCCAACTCCGATAGAACCCAACGGCTGCACTTTGAGTAAAATTCCTAGGATATATCGAACCAGGCTCCCCATACTTTAAAATTAAATTCTCATTTGTTCCACTCACGAAAACTTACTTAGATTTTTTTTTGGAAAATTTAACATTTAGCGCCTTTTCTTCTTCCAATACTTTTTTCAAGTATTGACCAGTAAACGAACGTTTTACGGTGACAACTTCTTCCGGTGTTCCCTTTGCAATGACTTCGCCACCTCCGTCCCCACCTTCCGGTCCAATGTCGATGATGTAATCAGCGGCTTTGATGACATCTAAGTTGTGTTCGATAATGACCATAGAATTCCCCTTGTCCACAAGCACTTGTAAAACGGAGAGAAGTTTTTCTATGTCTTCAAAATGAAGACCAGTGGTCGGTTCATCCAAAATATAAAGAGTTTTGCCCGTTGGCCTTTTGGAAAGTTCTGTGGATAGTTTGATCCTTTGCGCTTCTCCCCCGGAAAAGGTTGTGGCCGCTTGTCCCAGTTTGATATATCCAAGACCAACATCCATCAATGTGTCTAGTTTTCGTTTGAGGTTCGGAATATTTTCGAAGAAAACTACAGCTTCCTCTACAGTCATGTCCAAAATATCAGAAATATGTTTTCCTTTGTATTTGACCTCTAAGGTTTCACGGTTGTATCTTTTTCCCTTACAAACTTCGCATTCCACATAAATATCTGGAAGGAAATGCATTTCAATCTTTAGGATTCCGTCCCCTTCACATTTTTCACAGCGTCCTCCGGCTACGTTAAAACTAAACCGTCCCGGGCCATAACCCCGAACCTTTGCTTCTTCCAGTCCGCTAAATAAATCTCTGACAAAGGTAAACAAACCGGTGTAAGTGGCTGGATTGGAACGAGGAGTCCTTCCAATTGCCGACTGGTCAATGTTAATGACTTTATCAATTTGGTCTTTTCCTAGGATTTTTTTGTGTTTTCCCGGAACCAGTTTCATTCCCATCACAGAACTTGCGAGTTCCTTATAAAGAATTTCATTAATAAGAGTGGATTTCCCAGAACCAGACACTCCCGTAACCACCGTTAGTGTTCCTAGAGGAATGGACACTTCCACATTCTTTAGGTTGTTATGTGTGGCTCCCGTGATCTTTAAAAACTTGCCATTTCCGACCCGGCGAGTTTCCGGCATAGAAATCCGTTTTTCCCCAGAAAGGAACTTTCCTGTAACAGAATGTTTGTCCTTTTTGATTTGTTCTGGAGTTCCAAAAGAAACAATCTCTCCCCCGTGGACTCCGGCCCCAGGCCCCATATCTACAATGAAATCTGCCTCTTCCATGGTTTCTTTGTCATGTTCCACTACAAGGACGGTATTTCCTAAGTTACGAAGGCCTTTTAAGGTTTGTACGAGTTTGGTATTGTCTCTTTGGTGAAGACCAATGGAAGGTTCATCTAAAATGTACAAAACACCCATTAGGCGAGAACCAATTTGGGTAGCAAGCCGAATCCTTTGCATTTCTCCACCGGAAAGAGTTCCAGCGGCCCGGCTTAAATTCAAATACCCGACACCCACATCGTTCAAAAAATGAAGTCTTTGTAAAATCTCCTTTAAGATGGGTTTGGAGATGGTATCTTCCGCACCTTTGTACTCAGAAGACTTAGTAAAGGCCAATGCCTTTTCAATGGAAAATCCTGTATAAGCATCGATTCCAACACCTTGGACTTTCACGGCCAGTGCTTCTGGACGAAGTCGTTTGCCATGACATTCGTCACAATCATGATTGGTCATAAAGGATTCAAACCATTGGCGCATGGAATCCGATTTGGTTTCTTTGTAGCGGCGTTTGAGGTTAGGAATCACCCCTTCATAATTACGAGAAAATTCATAATGGGAATTGGCACCGCGAAAATCATAATCAATATGAATGGAAGAATCTCCATGTAAAATGGTATTCCTTACTTTATCCGGCAAATCCTTCCATGCTGTATTTAAGTTGAATTTTAGTTTTTTGGATAACGCTTGTATGGTGGCCATATACCAATAAGAGTTGGATTTGGAACCACCCCAAGCCTCGATACAACCTTCTGCAAGAGATGCTTCCCGGTCAGTCACAAGAAGGGATTCATCAAATTCAAGTAGTGCACCAAGACCATCACAATTAGAACAAGCACCAAACGGCGAGTTAAAAGAAAAAAGTCTAGGAGTGAGCTCCGGAATACTGACATCATCACATTTGGGGCAGGATAATTTTTGAGAAAAAAGATGATCCTTTTCGCCGTCTTCCACAACCACAATCCCTTCGGCAGTTTTTAAAGCAGTTTCCACAGAATCTGACAACCGAGATTGGATTCCTGGTTTCATCACAATCCGATCTACAACAATGTCGATATCGGCTTTGAAGTTTTTCTTTAAAGGAATTTCATCTTCCAAAGAATACACTTCCCCATTGACACGAACCCGGTTGAATCCTTCTTTTTTAAATCGTTCGAGAACTTCTTTGTGTTCCCCTTTTTTCCCTTGGATGACAGGAGCCATAATCTGGAGTTTGGTTCCTTCGGGAAATAAATTGATCCTGTCAGTAATTTGGTCTACAGAAAGGCTAGAGATCGGGGTTCCGCATTTGGGGCAATGTGGTTTTCCAACACGAGCATATAACAGTCGTAAATAATCATAAATTTCGGTCACCGTTCCGACCGTCGAACGAGGGTTTCTATGGGTTGTTTTTTGTTCGATGGAGATGGCAGGGCTTAGGCCCTCAATTTGGTCCACCTCTGGTTTTTCCATTTGCCCGAGGAATTGGCGGGCATAACTGGAAAGGGATTCTACATACCGTCTTTGCCCCTCTGCATAAATGGTATCAAAAGCTAGGGAAGATTTTCCCGAACCAGAAAGACCAGTGATGACCACAAGTTTGTCCCTGGGGATATCAAGGTTTACGTTTTTAAGGTTATGTTCACGAGCGCCACGAATACGAATAAAGGAATCCACATCGGATAGCTTGTTTTCCTCTTTCATTCTGGAAAGAATTTTAAGAAATGACGGAAGAGGATCTCACGTGTTTCGAATTCTTTTTTTGGTAATTTTTCTACCCTTCCGGCTTCTGTACCAGATTTACCTACGTCTAAGCCTCGCCTTCCAATCACGCCGAGAAGTGTATGAAATTGAATTTCCTGCAGTTTTTGAAGATTCTTATAAATCCTATTTTGTCAAAAAATTACAAGGGAAAGAAGAAACAGTCACTAGATTGGAACTTCTCATCCTCTTAAAACTCATCCAAAAAAATGGGAAAATCAAAACTCTAGATATTTCTTTACCCCCACTCGAATGGACTCTTTCGGAATTTTATGAAGTAAGAAACCAAATCCTCGCCATTAAAGAGTCAGGAAAAAAAGTGCGGATCTTTGCCAAGGAAGGTGGAGTTGGATCTTTGCTACTCCTCACAGCAGCCACAGAAAAGTATTTGGCTCCCGAATCAGAATTTATGGTTTTACTTCCGAGCGCCGAACCAATGTTTTTTGGTAAATTTTTAAAAACCTGGGGAATCGAAGTCCAAGCCTTTGCCTCTGGCCCCTACAAATCATTTGCAGAGAGTTTTACAAGAGGGGAATTTTCCAAAGAGGCAAAAAAGAATTTAGAAACGCTTATTTTAGATTTAAGAAAAGTTTTAATTTCTGCCCTTACCAATGGACAAAAAACTTTAGAATCTTTATTTTACAAACCAATGCTTTCGGCAGACGAACTATTGTCAGCTGGTGTCATTACAGGGATCAAATCAGAAAATGAATTTTTCTCTGAAGATAGAAAGTTGTTTTCTGGAAACTATCCAAGCCTACACCATTCCATCAAAGAATTCCGCATTTTTCCCAAACGGAAAGTCGAAGTGGTCATCCTTCCCTTAGAAGGAGGAATTACCGGCGGAGACTATTTGCATAAAAATAGAGAGAACGGTAAAATCGAAGCCTTTTCCCTCATTCCCAATTTAAAAGCCCTGGCCGAAGATAAAAAAATAAAAGCTGTCATTTTGGAAATTTCCTCACCCGGTGGATCTGCCTTCTACTCTGAACAAATCCATCAGGAAATTATGGAGCTCAAAAAAACCAAAATAGTCACTGCCTACTTCAAAGATACGGTAGCAAGCGGTGGATATTACATCGGTTCGGCAGCAGACCATATCACTGCTTCCCCTGTTTGTATCACAGGTTCCATTGGCGCAGTGAGTATTCGTGCCAACTTACAAAAGTTATATAAAAAATTCCAATTAAATAAAGAAGCCGTTGGATTTTACCCTTTCCGAGACATCCACTCCGAATTCCAACCTCTCTCCAAACAAAGTGTTCAGTATTTGGAATCCCAGATCAAAAAAATTGAAGGTTTGTTTTACCGCCGCGTATCCGAAGGCCGAAAGATTCCTTTAGAAGATGTTCCAAAGATTGGAATGGGCCGGGTGTATTTACCCACTGTGGAAAACAAAATTGTAGATTCCCTTGGTGGACTTTTGGATGCCGTTCTTGAAGTCAAAAAAAGGTTAGGTGGAAAACCCATCATCTTAACCGAAGAACTCCCAACTTATAATTTAAAAAATAAAATTCCTCTCCTTGGAGGACTACTCACAGAACTGAAATTATTGGAATCCTTAAACGAAGTGTCTCTCCTAAGCCCTGTGCGCCTTGTTTGGAAAAACCGAAAGTAAACGAATCGTTATTTTTTAAGGGCTGCCTTTTCCAAACGATTTCGTAAACCTTCCCATCCCTGGCCGAGTTTTGGTGCTTCGCAGATGATGGTTTGGATTTTCGAAAGGTCACATGATTCAAAAAAGGCATAAAGTTTGGACGCATACTCTTCGTTTGTCGAAACAATAGAGAAATGATCGAATTCCGAGAAACCTTCTTCTTCTTTAGTGGAAGTTTTCTCCGTATTTTGTGCTAACTTTCCATTCAGAGCTTTTTGCGAGAAGGAAAAACCAATCCAAGCAGTGTCTTTGGAATCAAAGCCAGTTTCTAAACTATAAATGAATTCCTCCGTCGAAGCTAAAATCACTTGGGCTGACGGTGCGTAATGTTTGTATTTGGTTCCTGGACTTAATGGGACAGAAGACATAGATAGTGTGGGTGAAGATTCGAAAGGATTCGGAACCACAAGGTCGGGAAGGAGAGTTTTTAACTCTTCGGATTCAATGGATCCTGGCCGAAGTAAACTGGGATGTTCACCTACAAGGCTTACCACAGTGGATTCAATTCCATAACTTGGTTCTTCTGCGATTAGGATCCCTTCTACCTTCCCATCAAAATATCGCACAACATCCGCTAGTTTAGTCAGCGAAGGTCTACCAGATAAATTGGCAGAAGGCGCAGAAACTGGCCCACCGGTAAGCCTAATCCATTCCCGAATCTCTGGATTTTTAGGAATTCGTACAGCGAGTGTTTCCAAGTCTTTGGGGAATAACGATTTGTCTTTTTTAGGAAGGATGAGAGTAAGAGGTCCTGGTGAAAATTTCTCTAATAATTTTTTACCAATTTCACTTAATGTACAAACCTCTTCAATGGATTCAATCGAATGAAAATGGGCAATGAGGGGATTGTCTTTGGGTCTGCCTTTGATTTCATAAACACGTAAACAGGCCGCTTCGTTTTTTGTAGAGGCTCCAATCCCATAAACGGTTTCTGTTGGAAAAATCACCACCTTTCCCTCTTGGATGAGGTTCGCAAGCAAACGTACATCCGAAGAGATTAAGGTCTTCATTTTAAAACTTTTTTGTTTTGGATTTGGATTTCGATTCGGATACTTTCAATGATTCTTTTGTATCATTGGCAGGAACTGCCGTATCTTCTTTTGGTTCTTCTTCCTCTTTTGCTTTTTCTACAGGAGGAAGTTGGCCTTGGACAAGTTTACTCAAATAAATATTGATTTCAGGATCATTGTCTGTCACAAGTTGCCAAAAAGAAAATCCACCTAAATCGTATTTGCGTAGAAGTGTCATTTTCTCTTCGAAGGCTTTGCGGTTCATATAAAAAGCAACACGATCACAACCACCACTGGTGTACCAAAGAGATGGATCTTCATACGCACGGTTTTTATGGATGTCAGCAAACTTAGATAAGTTTTTCCAATTCGCCACTTTGTTTTCTTCGTTTAAGATGCGATTGATGTCAGTTGGTTGGCGATTTTTATGAGTCCCAGCTTTGATCCTTTGTGCATCGGAATGGTAAATGGCCTTAGCTGATGCCTTACAATTGAGAGCCCAGTCATATCCGTAAGTTGGGATCGCCATATAAAGTTTGTGAGTTGGAACTCTTTTTTTCGCGTAAGTGATGATGTCTTTCAACCAAACATTGGGAGCTTGGGGACCAGGTCCTGGGTTATGGTACTTTCTTGGATGGAGTTCGTAGGCCATAATCTTCACGCGGTCAGCATGTTTGGCAAGGAAGGCATAGTCATGAGTGGTTGGCCCTCTCCAATTTTCACGAAAATCAAGGGCGATTGGTTTCGATAAACCACGGCATTGGAGTTCTTTCTTTTTGCTTTTCTCTGCTGGAGTTTTGGGATGAACCGCCACAGAAATGAGTTTTCCTTTTTTATGAACTTCACGTGCGAGGAGAACAAAGAACTCTTCAAACTTTTCTTTTTTGTCGCAGGACATTCCTTCGTAATCGATATCAATCCCATCATAACCATAAGTCATAATTTCGTTTACAATGACTTGGATGTGGTGGTCACGAATGTCGTTTCGTCCCCCCATCCCGATGTTCTCTTGGATTTTTTCTTTTGGATTTTCCCAACGAAAGATGGTAGGTATGATTTTTACTTTGGGGTTCAAAACACGAAGTTCTTGGACTCGTTCCTTTCTAGAAGTACTCGACCAACTTGAAATGAGTTCTCCATTATTAGAAAGCCCACCTTTCATCGTATAAATAAACGGATGGATTTCGTTATAGAGATGAACCGTTTTTTTCATGGCTGTCCAATCGGTAGACCAAGCGGAAGAACGAAAACTCACGTTATCATCAGGAACAAAACCTGGTAGTTCCACAGATTCCTCTAGATTTTCTGTGTTCGTTTGGGTTTCTCCGTTTTCCTTGGTTTCCATCTCAGATGGAGTTCCGAGAGAAGGAGTGGATGCTTCCACAACGCTAGGATTGGCATTTCCCGCTTTCGCAGTGTCTTTTAAAACAAGAGCAGTTCCATCATTTTGGATTAAGTTCATTCCTAAATAAAAGGAGATTGCGGAAAGAAATACCCAGGAGGCAAATAGTAGTGTGTATTTAGCTGCATTCGACAGCGGACGTTTGGGTATGGATGGGTTTTCTTTTTCGGACATAAATTACTTCTAGTATGATTATCGATCGTATGATAAAAAAAGAGTAGAGATTATTAAAAGAACTCACTACCTATTTCTCATCCCATAATTTTTTAGGAGGGATTCTCTCCTAGTCGAAATTAAAAAGAAAGGAAAAAGATACAATGCACCTTCTCAAACAAAAACCGGTGATTCTTTATACGGTTCTACTCAGTTTTTTTCTCACCTTTCTTCTGCTTGCGGAACTCACAGGTAGTAAATTATTTTTTGCCTTCGGATTCACAATGACAATGGGGGTTATCCCTTTTCCAGTTACCTTTATCATCACGGATCTTTTGAATGAATATTATGGTCGCAAAGTGGTTCGGGCCACAACCTTTCTGGGGATGGTGATGATTGGTTTTGCCTATCTCCTCATTGTGATCGATATCCAAATTCCCGCAAGCCCTGAGTCGCCCATCGATGATGCCTCCTTCGAACGTGTTTTTGCCAATTCGGGTCTTGTGATCCTTGGTTCTATCATTGCCTATGTAATTGGTCAAATGATTGACCTAAATACCTTTCACTTCCTACGTAAAAAAACGGGAGGAAAACATATTTGGCTACGAGCCACAGGTTCTACTGTCATCTCCCAACTCATCGATTCTTATGTGGTGATTTTTATCGCTCTTGGAAAATACCATCCTGTTTCTAAACTTGTATCAATTGCCAACACCAACTTTCTTTATAAATTGGGAGTGGCCATTCTCATCACACCTCTTCTCTATGCCATCCATATCTACATTGATCGTTATTTAGGAGAAAGTTTAAAAAAACAAATGTTTCAAGCTGCAATGGAAGAGGAAGGTTTGGAATCCACCATCCAACCAGGGTAATACAAAATGTTCCAACCAAGAATCGAAAGACTCAAATCCATTTTAGGAAATAAACCGGCAAATATTGGTCACCGTGGTGCACGTGGCCTTGCTCCCGAAAACACCCTTGTTTCTTTTTTAGTGGGAGCAGAATTCACAAGTTTTTTTGAATTGGATACGATGCTTTGTGCTTCGGGTGAACTTGTTATCATCCATGACTTTACAGTAGATCGCACGACAGACGGTGAAGGAAAAGTTTCAGATTATAAATATAGAGATTTAGCGGAACTCGATGCGGGGAGTTTTTTTGAGGAAGCCTTTGAAGGCGAACAAATTCCCACTCTTTCCCAAGTGATCCAAACCCTTCCTGAAACCACAGTCTTTGACATTGAGATGAAGAGTGAAGGGGACCCTGAAGAGAGAAAGGCTCTCGCTCTGGAACTTGTGAAACTGATTCGGAAATACAAACTAACCAATCGAATTTGGGTGAGTAGTTTTGATTGGGATCTTGTGGATCTCATCAGACAGGAAGAACCAGAAGTTTTACGAGGTCTTCTCATTGAAAAGGGAGATTCACTAAACAAGAATTATATGGACTATGAACCGGATTTGATCCTGCCACATCTTTCTGCCTGTTCCAAAGAATTTGTGGAAGGATTAAAAGAAAAATCCCTTCTAGTGATTCCTTACACTACCAATACGGAAGAAGAATGGAAAGAGTTACTAGCAGCAGGAGTGGCCGGACTCATCACAGACTTTCCTGACCAATTGGCCTCTTATTTAGAATCTGTAAAATAAATCCAAACCCAATTCCCCCAAGGATCCTCGTATAAGGAATAATTTTTGCCGGGGACTTGCTCGACTAACTTCAAATTGGAAAATTGCGGATGGTTTTTTACCTTGTGATCACAGCGAATGGTGATGGTTCCTGGGCGCACAGGACAATGTTCGGTGTTTTTAGAGAATACAATGGTTTCTCCTGAATCCAGTTGTAATTCCGAGTGACCAAAACTTTCTTTAAGGAGTCTACCCCCAAAAAACGATTGGTAAAACTGAGCGGGAAGGCTAGTATTTTCCCCTCCGTCTAAGTTGATAGAGTAAAATTGTAAATCCAATGTTTCCCCGTCCGCCATCGATTCTTTCCTATTTTATATTTTTTTTCATCTCCAGTTTCGCCAATTTTTTGTTATGCGAAACTATCTATTTTGAACTACTTCATTCGGCAGACCAATTGTATCTTCCTTTGTTTCTAAAGGATTTAGTCTCAGGTCTTGGGATTAGACATTGGTATCTTCCCCCCTCTCCCTATTTTTTTCCTGATCTTTTGATCTACTTAATTCTTTTTCCAGTGGTTCCTTTTTTGTATTTACCGAGCGTTTATGGAACCTTACAAATGATTTTGGTTTTCTTTGGAATTTTTATTTTTCTATCAAAGTATACAGACCAAACAAGGTCATTTCAATTTCTTTATCTCTTAGAAATCCTTTTTATTTTTTTCTCTCTCCTTGGATATTTTGCAGAAGACAAACCGCTCCCCTTGGTATATTTTTTAACAGGGGCTCATCATAGCACTGGATTCTTTTTTTCACTCCTACTCACTCTTTGTCTTTACTCCTTGTTAATTGATAAAGATAAAAAAAATCGTTATCCAAATTCCTTTTTACCACTCCCATTGGTTTTCTTTTTTTTCACTAGTTTTCTTTTCCTTTATATTTCAGATCGATTTTCTTTTCTCGTCGGGGTGATATCTTTCTTTGTGGTTCGGATTTGGGATGGAGACTTACCATTCACAGAAAGAATTTCGTACTTTCGGAATCGAAAGTTTTGGATCCTCACTTTCTTTTTTCTTCTGCTTTCTGAACTTCTAATACACGGGCTAAAAACCATCGTATCCATTCCCAGCAGTTTTCAGATTTTGTTTGCCTATCTCACTGGACTAAAGGTCTCGGATATCTTACAACTTTCGGGGACTTACCTTTGGGATTTTTCGAAACATATTTTTTACCAAGGAAAATCCATTCTTGTTTTAATGGGACTAGTCCTTCTTTTATTCCCTAAGTTTCCCAAACTGAATCGCCATTTGGTCATTGTGTTTTTTCCAGTCCTTGTTGGACTTTTACTCCTTGTAGGAAGGTTCACTTACCTCCATCCTTACCCCATCCGGTATTTGTTTCCTCTTTTGTTTTTCGGACTTCTCGGAACCACCTGGACTCTAGGCACTCGCACAAAAATCGTAAATCCCAAAGTTCTCACAACCCTCCTTTTTTTACTTACGGGGATTCTTTGGTCGTTGCCATTTCCTAGAGAGAAAACCAAGACCTATTTTTCTAGAATCCTCCAGACAGAAGTTCCTTATGACTTAGAAAAACCCATCCGGTTTTGGTCAGAAGGCAGCTTGACTCCAATTCCTGTAGACAAAGATGGGAAACCCTACCACTGGATCACAGGGGCATTCCATACGCACTTGACAGAGTCAGGGGAACCTATGATCTGGAAGTAGATGGAAGATTACGTACGCATATTTGATACTACCTTAAGGGACGGGGAACAGTGCCCTGGGGCCGCTATGAGCGAAGATGAGAAGGTGGAAATTGCCCAACACCTAGCCCGGATGAAGGTAGATATCATTGAAGCTGGATTCCCAGTTTCCTCACCTGTACAATTCAAAGCAGTCGAACGAATCGCTCGTGAAATTGAAGGCCCGGTCATTTGTGGACTGGCCCGTGCCCTTCGTCCTGATTTAGAGGCGGCCCGCGATGCTTTAAAACCTGCCAAACAAAAACGCATTCATACTTTTATTGCCTCTTCTCCCATCCACATGAAACACAAGTTAGGCAAGTCTCCGGCAGAAGTTTTAGAGATGGCTAGACTTGCCGTAAAGATGGCAAGGGACTTTGTTACCGATGTAGAATTTTCACCAGAAGATGCCACTCGCTCCGAATGGGAATTCTTACGCGAGTTAGTCGAAGCTGTCATCGAAGAAGGTGCTACCACCATCAATATCCCGGACACAGTGGGATATACCACACCACAAGAATATATGGATCTCTTTCGCTTCTTAAAAAAGGAAGTGAAAGGTGCTGACAAAGTCATATTTTCTGCACATTGCCACAACGATCTAGGACTTGCTGTTGCCAACTCACTCGCCACTGTTCTTGCTGGTGGTCGTCAGATTGAATGTACAATCAACGGGATCGGCGAAAGAGCGGGGAACACTGCTATGGAAGAAGTGGTGATGGCTCTCAAAACTAGAAAGGATGCTTTCGGTGTGGAAACAAAAATTGATTCCACACTCATCACTCGTGGTTCCCATTTGGTAAAAACCATCACAGGAATGGTAGTCCAACCTAACAAAGCCATTGTGGGTGCCAATGCCTTTGCTCATGAATCTGGAATCCACCAAGATGGTGTGATCAAAAATAGACAAACCTATGAAATCATGACTCCTGAATCCGTGGGACTGAAATCCAACCGTATGGTTCTTGGACGCCATTCCGGTCGGGCCGGTTTTAAAGACCGTGTCATTCGTATGGGTTTTGATCCCAAACCAGAAGAAATCGACAATGCCTATAACAGATTCCTTGAGATTGCTGATAAAAAAAAGGAAGTCTTTGATGAGGACATCGCAGCCCTTTTCCAAGCAGAGATCAGTAGATCGCAAGTGGACGAAAAATATCGACTTATTTCATTTGAACAAAATACAGGATCCAACCAAACTCCAAGTTCCAAAATTTCTCTCCAAATCAAGGGAGAGGTCAAAGAAGGCGAAGCGCATGGCGACGGTCCAGTGGACAGTATCTTTAAAGCCATTGGCCAAGTCACAGGACTTTCTCCTCTCCTTTCCAGGCTTGTGATTTCTCCTGTTACAGAGGGAACGGATGCGATGGCTGAGGCATCCGTTACTTTAGAAGACGGGGAACGCCGAGTGGTTGGGAAAGGTGATTCCACAGACATCATTGAAGCCTGTGCCAAAGCCTATATCAATGCCTTGAACCGGTTGTAACCCAGTGACTAATCCAAATACAAAATTTTCAATGGAAGCACTGGTGCGTAAGGAACTACCAGCGTTTAAACCCTATACACCTGGCGAACAACCAGGCCTTAGTGCCTCCACCATCAAACTGAATACAAACGAAAACCCATACCCACCTTCTCCTAAAATCAAAGAGGCTGTGGAAAAGGTCTTACAAACAGGTGTTTTGCGAAAATACCCAAACTACCACTCCCGGAAATTACAAGAACTCATAGCAAAAGATTATGACTTAGACCCGGACCAAATTTTGGTGACAAATGGGTCTGATGAAGCCTTACGTTTGTTATTCCAAGCCCTAGTAGGTCCTGGCGATGTGGTTGTGGCACCAGACCCAACCTATTCCTTTTATCCTGTGTTAACAGAACAAATGATGGTCGGAGCTACTTACAAAGCGGTTCCACTAAAATCAGACTTACATTTTGATTTTGACTCTTTGGGAAAAGAACAAGGAAAATTACTTTGTTTTGCTCATCCCAATGCTCCGACTGGTGTGGAAGAACCAAAGGATAAACTTTTAAATTTAGTTAAAAATTTTGAAGGGGTTGTTCTTTCCGACGAAGCGTATATTGATTTCACAGAACCAAACTCTAGTTTGATGACAGAAATAGGAAACCATCCGAACCTAGTGGTTTCTCGCACCTTTTCCAAATCCTATGCTCTTGCTGGACTCCGAGTGGGGTATCTAGTGGGATCACTCGAAGTGATATCGTGGATTCGTAAACTCAAAGATTCCTATAATGTAGGAATTTTGGAACAAGTTGTGGCGGAAGCCTCTTATGCAGACAAAGAATACTTTTTGGAAAAACGAACTCTTGTCATTTCAGAAAGAAACAAACTAAAAAAAGAATTGGAATCTCTCGGTTTTTTTATCCCCACCTCCTCTACAAATTTTTTATTTTGCAAACCTAAGTCAGGTGTTTCACCAGAGAGTTTGTATTTACAATTAAAAAATAAAAACATTCTCATTCGGTATTTTTCTACGGGAATTTCAAAAGACTATATTCGTATCACGATTGGAACAGCAGAAGAAAATACGAAACTACTAGAAACCATTCGTTCCCTAATCTAAAAAAACCCGGCACACCTGTAAGAGATGAACCGGGTCCGAAATTAAATTCACTTTAGATTTACCAAACACAAAAGGGAATTTATTTCTGAATTTCGATTTTTGTTTTTTTAGGCTCCATTTTTGGAATGGTTAATTCCAAAATTCCGTTTTTCATTTTGGCAGTGGCTTTGTCCGAATGGATTGCTTTGCCAATTGTAAATTTTCGGAAGTAACTTCCTTCTTTGTATTCGGCAAGTCGCACTTGGCCGCGAGATTCCTGTGGCATTACAAACTTACCTTCCAAAATTAGTTGGTCTTTTTCAATGGAGATATCTACCGATGATTGGTCTACCCCAGGCATTTCCACATGGAAATAAAATGCATCCTCTGTTTCCATTACATCTACGTTAGGTGAATAGACACGAACATTCGTTGCCGATTTTTGATCTTTACCTTCAACTGTTTCTGTAACTTCTTGTTTGTTTTCTTTTGTGAGTGTATTCATATCGAATCTCCTTACCCGATGGTGATGGATACTTTTTTAGGTTTATCTTCTTCTCTACGAGGAAGGTGGATGTTTAAAATTCCATTTGTGAATTTAGCAAGGACATGTTCCCCATCCACTCGGAATGGAAGTTCCAAGGTTCTACGGAATTCTCCATTGAAGATTTCACGGCGAAGTACTTCTGTTCCCTCTGCGAGTTCTTCTGATTTTTTCTTTCCGTGGATTGAAAGTAAATTGTCCTTCACATTGATTTCGATTTGGTCTGGTTCGAGTCCAGGAAGCAAACAAGTCACTAGGGCCTCGTCTTCCTTCGTATAAACGTTGACTGGAGGGAAATTGGACGGAGATCCAAATTGACTGTCCAAAATGGAACGAGTCAACTCATCGTTCAGTCTGTCAAAATCTCTCCAGAACTGATTTGCTTTGGTTTGTGGGTCTAGAATTCGGAACAACATGCTCATTCTCCTCTTTAGCACTCGTATCTATAGACTGCTATTTTTATTAGCAATCTACATCTTTGACTGCCAATCGTCAAGAATGTTTTCTAATTTAAACAATTTTCCAAAAAAAATTTTGTCCCGAAAGGCCTTCCTCTCTAGCCTGGAATCCAATGCTCATACAAGATACCCTGAAACAACTGGGTTTAGAAATTCCCCCAGTTCCTGCCGCCCTTGCCGCTTATATCCCTTCGAAAAGGTCCGGAAACCTAATTTTTACTTCCGGACAACTTCCTCTTGTTAGCGGGAAATTAAGAAAAACGGGAAAGGTGGGAAAAGATTTAAGTCTTGAAGAAGCAAAAGAAGAGGCAAAACAATGTGTCCTCAATGCTTTGGCTGCATTACTACTACATATCGATTCCCTAGACAAAATCAAATCGATTGTCAAATTAGGAGTGTTTGTGGCCGGAACTCCAGAATTCACCGAACAACACTTAGTTGCCAATGGTGCATCTGAACTACTCGCAGCCATTTTTGGCGAAAAAGGAAAACATGCGCGTTTTGCCATTGGTGTGAGTTCTCTTCCGCTTGATGCTAGTGTGGAATTGGAAATGGTAGCAGAAGTAGAATGACAAATTCGTTTATTTCTAAATTTTTTAATTTAGTTCAATTTTTAAAAGAATCGTTTTTGTTCGTTCCAGAGTTAATTTTCGCTTGGTGGCACCTAACTAAGAGAATTTTCTTAGCGTTATATAGTTATTGGAATACAAAACTATTATTTGATAAAATATTTTTTATTTTTTTATTTTTGCAACTTCTCTTTTCAGTCCTTCCTTGGTTTTCATACCAAATTCGTTTTTTTGATACGGAAGAATCCATCTCTCTCGGCCCTAAGTTAAACTCAGTTTTTATTTTACTTAGCCTACTTAATTTTTTCTTTTTGGGATTTTGGAAATCATCTTGGACAAGGATTTGGTTTTTTACATGCCAAATGATTGCAATTGTATTTGTGATTTGGGGTTATTTAGATCCTAAACGATATTTTTATGACTTCGTCAAACCAGAAGAAGTGGGCCTTGGACTTTCCTTCTATTTGTTTTTAGGATCGGTTCTAGGAGCATTTGTCTTTGGATTTTTCACCTTTAAAAAAGAAGATGAGGTTTTAGGAAGATTGTAAATCATTTGAATGGACTTGGATCACCAAACGAAAGTTTGGAAAACTTTCCATTCATCTACAAATTTCGATCCTTTCCCTTGCGAATTGCGAGTTTGTCAGAAAAACCGTGAGAATACAATCCCCTCACGGTTAACTAAAAATACTTTCACTCATTCACTTCCAGAATTTCCAAAACATTTTTTCCATCTTTTTCTATCACATCCACAATATACTTAGAGCCTTTGTCTTTTTGGAATAGGATTTTTTTAGAAAGAGGTTTTCCGATTTCTGAATTGAGGATTCTTTGGATGGGCCTTGCTCCCATGGTTTTGTCATAACCAGTTTCTGCCAAATGTCTAACTGCTTTTTCAGACAATTCCAAATGAATCCCTTTTTCATTGGCTTTGGTTTGCAAAGTGCGGAACATTCGTTTAACAACTAACTGCACTACCTGAATTGATAGAGCACCAAATTCCACAACAGCAGTGAGTCGATTGCGAAATTCGGGAGTGAATGTCCTCTCAATTGCCTTCATAGACCGGTCATCATATCTGTCGGTATCAAAACCAAGAAGTGGTTTCGAACTTTCCTGAGCTCCCGTGTTGGTGGTTAGGATTAGGATCACATTACGAAAATCTGCTTTTTTTCCCGTGCTATCAGTAAGCGTCGCATGATCCATCACTTGCAAAAGGATGTTGTAAATATCTTCATGTGCTTTTTCGATTTCATCGAATAATAGAACACAGTGGGGATTTTTATTTATGGCATCGGTGAGTTGGCCACCTTGGTCATAACCCACATAACCCGGCGGACTTCCAATGAGTCTTGATACGGAATGTTTTTCCATGTACTCACTCATATCAAACCTAAGAAACTCCACTCCCATTTTTTCTGCCAAAGTTTTTGCCACTTCGGTTTTACCCACACCAGTAGGTCCAACAAAAAGAAAACTACCAATTGGTTTTCCTTCGTCACTGAGGCCAGAGCGAGAATAATGGATGGCATCTACCACTTGTTCAATGGCATGGTCTTGCCCAAAAACAATGGATTTGATTTCAGAATCTAAATTTTCTAATTTCTTTTTATCATCGGCCTTGACGGTTTTTTCTGGTATTTTGGCAATTTTAGCAACAAGTGATTCGATTTCCAAAATCCCTACCTGTTTTTTGGCCTTTTCTTTTTTCTCATCACGTAACTTAACATAGGCGCCTGATTCGTCCATTAAATCTATGGCTTTGTCTGGCAAAAAACGATCTCTTAGATGTAAGCTAGATAAATCCACACAAGCCTCAATGGCTTTGGCACTGTAGGTGACTCCGTGGAAGGATTCATATTTGGGTTTGAGGCCTTTTAAGATTTCGATCGCATCTTCCCTGGAGGGTTCTGAGACTTCAATCTTTTGGAACCTTCTGGAAAGGGCATGATCTTTTTCAAATATTGATTTATATTCTTTGTAAGTGGTTGTTCCAATGCACTTGAGTTCTCCATTGGCAAGGGCCGGTTTCATCAAATTAGAAGCATCCAAACTCCCACCGGATACGGCACCAGCTCCCACAATGGTATGGATTTCGTCTACAAAGATGATTCGTTCTGGTTTCCCGACTACTTCTTGTAAGATGGCCTTCAAACGTTCCTCAAACTCACCACGGAATTTGGTTCCCGCCATCACAAGCCCCATATCCAAAGAATAAATTTCTAAATCCAGCAAACTTTTTGGGACGAGCCCCTTAACAACTCGTTCGGCGATTCCTTCTACAATAGAAGTTTTTCCGACACCTGCTTCCCCTACAAAAATAGGATTATTTTTACGACGACGAGATAAGATATGAATGGTTCTTTCAATTTCAACTTCCCGGCCAATACAAGGATCTAATTTCCCTAACCTTGCTCTTTCCGTAAGATTGACACAAAATTTTTCCAGTGCAGATTTACGAGAGTTTCCTTCGCCTTCTTCAGGATCTGCTTCTTCTGTAAAATTAGGTTCTTCAGATTCCGTTTCTTTTTTAATTCCATGAGACATGTATTTGATCACGTCCAGACGGTTTACTTCTTGTTTGGCGAGTAAATAATAGGCTTGGCTGTCCTCTTCTCTAAAGAGTGCCACAAGTACATTGTTTCCATCCACTTCTTCTTTCCCTGAATTTTGGACATGAAAGGCGGCAAACTGAATTACAAACTGTACACCTACAGTATAACGTGGTTGGATTTTTAAATCAGGAACGGCAATGGTAGAAAGATCTTCTTCAAAGTATTCGGTCAGTTCCTTTCTAAGTAAATCCAAGTCACAACCTACACTAATTAGGACTTCTTTTGTTTTTTCGTTATAAGTAAGACCATATAATAAATGTTCTAAGGTGATAAATTCATGATGGTATTTACTTGCTTCGTTACCTGCAAGTTCTAAGGTTTTTTCTAAATCTAGGGAAAGGTTCATTCGTCCTCCTCTTTCGCCAATTGGCATTGTAATGGATGTCCCGCATCGTCCGCGAGTTTATGTACTTCTGCTACTTTCGTCCTCGCAATGTCCAAGGAGTAGACCCCACAAACGGCTGATCCAGAAGTATGCGCCTTCCACATAATCTGACGAGATTCTTCCATTGATTTCCGAAATACATTGGCTAGTACAAAAACTACAAATTCCTGAGGCGTGTAATCATCATTGATCAATATCACCTTATACCGATCCGGTTTTTTTAATTTCTTTTTCTGTTTTTCCCTTTCGAGAAGTTCCACATTCATATCGGTATAAGATTTTCTTTTTGGATCTGACATTATCCCTCCCGGAGCGATTTGATAGGAGACTGAGAATTATAAGCGGAAATATTTTCCCTTTCCATCACAATCTCTCGTTCCAAATAGGACTCAATGGCCGCTCTTCCCTGTTCATTATAAATATGATGTAAACTATACATGGGAACGGCTTCATAACCCCTTAGGAATTTATGTTCCCCTTGTGCACCTGCTTCCACTCGTTCCATTTTATGTTCGATTGCAAAATCAATCAATCGGTAATAACAACATTCAAAATGCAAGTTGGGAACATGTTCCAATGCTCCCCAATACCTTCCAAAAAGAAAGCCTTCCCGAAATACATTCCAACTCCCACCCACAGGTTTCCCTAAAGAGTCGCTTGCCAAAACAAGAACCAAACGATGGCGAAAGGTCTGATGCATTTCCAAAAAGAATTTCCGATTCAGATAGGGCTGTCCCCATTTTTTGGAATGGGTGTCTTGATAAAATTGATAAAAGATATGAGCATGGTCTTCTGTGATCTCGTCACCCGTAAGGGTTTGGATGGTAAGTCCCGATTCAGAAATTTTTCTCCTTTCTTGGCGGATTGTTTTTCTCCGGTCTTTGACAAGAGTGGATAAAAACTCTTCAAAATTCGCAAAACCTTTGTTAAACCAATGGTATTGGTGAGACAACCTAGGAGCAAAGGAATTTTGAATCCCTAAACTTTGTTCATTTTCTTTGCAAAATAAAATATGAACGGAAGAAGTATCTTTTTCTTTTCCAAATTCTAAAAGGGTCTGTAAAAGTGAGGAAACAAGGATATCTCTTTCTTCAGGTTTTAAATTAGGATGGAGTAAAATCCGAGCCCCCGTCACTGGAGTGAAGGGAACCGCTACAGTCAGTTTTGGATAATATGGAATCCCTGCCCGATGAAAGGCATTGGCCCATTGGAAATCAAAAATATACTCGCCATAGGAATCACTCCGAAGATAAGCCGGAAGGACTCCGAACAAAATCCCCTCTCGCCTAGCAGAGATTAAAACCGGTATCCAATCAGAATTTCCAATACAACCTGTATTTTCTAAACCCGAAAGGAATTCATACTCCTGGAAGACGGAATCTGGGTGAACCAAAAGATTCCATTCTTCCTTTGTAAAGTCCCGAAAGGTATCGGAAATTTTTATCTCAAACGTTTCATTCAATGTAGACTTTAGACTCTAATTCACGACATCTTGTTTGTTTTGTTTTTTGCGAATGTGATCAAGGAGCCTTTGCAAGCTAGGATTTTCTGGGTCAAGCTCCAAGGCTGAACTGAGAATGTTCTCCGCCCGAGACAGATTTTTATCTGCCAGGTAGGTCTGGCCCAAATTGATCAAGTTTTTGACATGGTTTGGATCACGAAGGCGCACCCTTTCCCCAAAATCGATGGCAGTTTTGATATCAGCCACTTTTCTTGCACAAAAAGCAGTGATGTACATAATTTCCGTGTCCATTGGTTTTAACAAACTATAGTCTTTGGCCATTTTTTTGGCATTCCCATAGTCTTTGAGTTTCAAATAGAGTTGGATGAATTTCTTTTTGATCTCTGGAATGTTTTCTTCCAATGAATTCGCCTGTTCCAAATACGAAACTGCTTCCTGGAGATCCGCAGATTCGCTCGCTTCTTTTGCTTTGTGTAAAAGCGATTGGATTTCCTTTAGCCTTTCTTTTTCGATTTTATAACGTTCTTTTTCTTCAATAAAGGAAACTCGTAAAATCGATAAATCATCTGTCAAACTTCCATACTTTCGAAGTTCTTCATAGATTCCATCGAGTTCTCCCTTTCCTGCTTCCACAACTCGAAGGAAAAGCCTTTCATCTTCGTTAATCACACGTTTCCCATCTTCCGTGTGGGAAATGAGTAAATCATCTCGTCCGTCAGATCCGGCAAGTAAAACATCACCCACCTCTAACTGAAAGGTTTTGATGTATAAATTTCCTTGGACTCCTGAAGTTCCTAATTTTCGAAACATCAATTCGTTTTCGATAAAACTCGCAATTCCATCTCGGTACAAAACCATCCAAGGGTGTTCCGCGTTGATAAAATACAACAAACCTGTTTCGTTATCAATTAAGCCAAGGACTAAGGAAACTAACATGGAACCATCAAAACCCTCAAAGATTTTATGCAGTTCTAAAAATGTATTTTTGATCCAACGTTCTGGGTAAGTGTTCCTTGCTTCACTTAGGAGTTGCGTACGAGTGATGATGGACTCAAAAACCGAACCAAGCACCAGAGCGCCTCCAGCGCCCTGCATGGACTTACCCATAGCATCAGCATTTAAAAACACTGTATATGAACGGTTGTTTAGAAAAATTTGGTTGGCAATATTCAAATCTCCACCAATTTCTTTTTCATATTGGCGGAAGGTAAATTTTTTCTTTTGTTCTAATAAAAAATCCACTTGGACATTGTCATGATTCGCATTATTCGCGTTAAATGGCTGCAAAAGAAGCGAGGTCAAAAAATAATCCCCATCTTGTTGGTGTTTGAGCGATTGGACTTCTTTTAAGGAATTTTCTAATTCCTTCGTACGTTCTTGTACTTTTACTTCCAATTGGTCTGCATATTGTTCCAATTTTTTACGTGCCGCTTGGATGGAACGCACCATTCGGTTGAAGGAACGGGCCATAAAACCAATATCATCTTCTACATGAACTGTCAGCCTATGTTCTAAGTTTCCAGAGTTTACCTCTGTCAAACCTTCAATGATTTGTTCGATAGGCCGTAAAAGTGCGATTAGGAAAAACAAACGGTATCCAAAAATCACAAGCACTGCCAGTGACAAAACACCAATGATCCAAGGGAGAGTGACCTCTTCTTGGAATTCTCTATAATCTAGATAAGGATACCCTACTTCATGGATAAGACCCTTTTCTTTGTCTACAACGAGATAACTTATGTAAAACGAATATTCAGGATTGTCTTCGGCAAACTTAACACGACCTCGGTAATTTCTATCTCCATGATTAGGCATAGGAGAAAACATTTGGTCTAGAACTTCGGCCTTTTTTTCCTCAGGAAGATCGGTTTCCAAAACAGAACGAGCAGCACCGTAAAACCCCGAAAGTGGCCCTTCTGTTTTTGAAACGAGGGACAATGCACCTTCGGAAAAATTCTTCGCAGGAATTTCTCGTAATTTGTTTCTTGTGTAAAGAATTTTACGTTTTTCAGACTCCAGTTCATGAATGAGAGCTTCTGGATTCGAAATTTTATCTAAGGACAAAAGTCGTTTGATTTCTGCCGCATAACCTTTGCTTGTATCAGGTAATTTTGGCAATAAATTCTCTGTTTTTCCTTTCCAATCACTTTTTGTCTTATAAGAAAGAATGGTTTCTAACGCCCAGGAATTCCAATATTCAGATTCATAACTGAATGGATCGACGGAGGTTTCATCCATCCCTTTTTTACGGACAAATTCTTTTTGATTTATATCATACGTGTAATGGAAACTCGGAGTTTGGTCTGTTTCAAGTCCTGCGATAAAGTTTTTGGCCCGAGCTGTACGCACCATATCGTAGTTAGATTCAGACTGTTGGATTACGGAATAAGCTACAAGTTGTAAAACGAGTAAAAACGATGCAAGAGAGATTCCGATGATACGTGAGATGATTGTTGTTTTATCTTTTGTATTATTGATATAAACAACGTTTGCGACAAATAAACCGACTACCAACACAAGATCTGTAATTGTCTGGTAGAGCCCACGACCAATGGCACCATCTCTTGATTGTGCATTCATAATTCCTGGTAGGATCGTTAGGGCACTAAAAGCAATCAGAATGCTTGCTGTGGCAAACCGAGATTCCTTTGGCATTTTAAAAATCTGAAATATGGCAACGAGAGAAAAAGTAACAAAAAATACCAACACAATCAGGGCATATACTTTATAAAACACAGGAACCGGAAAATCCCAATAATGCCCACTAAAGAAAAACAATCTACCGGCTGTTAGACTAATGAATACAAAATAACCTGTTACCGTCACAACGATAAAATTCATAATCCAGAAGAGGTATTTTTTTAACCTAGGAAAATAAACCTCTGGATAACTTAAGAAAAAACTAGTTAGGTAAGAAGCTCCGGCCATGGCTCCTATGATCACAAGCCATCGCATGTATGCGGCAGCAGGTCCCATAAAGGAAAAGTTAATCATATAGCCAAAGTGGAATATACCCAGCCAAAGAGTCCCCATTCCCAATCGATATGTTGCCTCGGATTTTTCTTTAACCGTCAAAAAAAATTGTGCATTGTAAAAAGCAAAAATGACACCGACGAGTGAGCCGAATGTATAAAAATCAAACGCTATATTTCCCCAAGAGTTCATGCGAGAAAACCCTAACATATAAGGAAATCATGTCAACTTTGTATTTCTTTTCTTCCAAATTTGGTATAGAAAGCACAAAAATATACAAATGAGAACAATTCCAATCGTTTGGTTATAATAAGATAATATAACAATGATTTGGTTCCAGTTCGACCCAAGTAGAGAACCGCCGAAAAGAAGAAGCCCGCACCATAAAGAAATCGCAATAGAGTATAAAGTAATAAATTTAATGACGTTCATTTTGGACATACCGGCAACAATGGATACGAAAAAACGAATCCCAGCTGAGAACCGAGACAAAAGCACTACTACAATCTCATATTTTCGAAACCAATCCAAAGTTTTGTGTAAGTTTTCCTCTTGGTAGAATGCAGACAAAAAAAGGAACCGTGATCGTTTTAGAAAATAGAGGAATCTCTCTCCAAAAAAATACATAACGAGAGCTCCCAATAGATTCCCCAAGTAAGTCGCTGCTACAATAGAAATCAAAGAAAGCGGAGAGCCTGGTGAAGAGGATAAAAATCCTGAAAATACTGTGACCGTATCCCCAGGCCAAGGGGGAAAAACATTCTCCAGAAAATTAGAGAAACAGAAAAAAATCCAAAGAACAAGTGGGGGCAACTCTAAGATCCGAGCCAAGAAAGCATCAAACTGTAGGAAATCGAGCACAGGAGAAAAGGAAATGCTTACAAACCAGTTGGCAACAAAGATTTAAAAAAATGAATGGAAGGAATCGATACTCCAGCGTTTGCTTTCCGTAATGCTTCGATTTTTGCCTATTTTTCTTCTGATTCTCTGGGGATGCCAACCCATTCACCAAACTGAAATCTATCGCTTCGACAATATTGTGGTTACCAAATACCCAACGAATCCACCGCCAGCCTTCCCTCAGTCATTTTTTCCTGATAAAGTAAATCTTCTTCAGTCTAGCGAATTCAAAACAAGTCATATCCATACCAAGGAAGCCTCTCTCCTTTTAGAATCAGAAGAAAGTTTTCAAGCGATTCAAAAAAGAATCGAAACAAGAGCAGCCCAAGGGGATTGGAAACTCATAGAAAAAACGGAAAAAAACGGAGAGGTTTCTTATCTACTCGAAGGTTTTATCAAAAAATCCCTCTCTATCATTGTCTCAGAATCGGGAGGCAGTTCCAATTACATTCGCTTTTATTTTAGAAAACATTCTAGTTATTAATTATGAGTTGGATTAAAAATAAAAACGAAACTATCGTCTACTTACTACTTGGGGCGATTTTTATAGGCACTTGTCTTACGTTATTTTTTGTTTTCAAACCATTTCTTTGGGCAAGTTTTCTAGCATTGTTATTTTACCTCACAACAAGGAAAATTCATAAAAAACTAAAGAATGTTTTGGGTATCAAATTCCATGGCCTGTCACCTTACATCATGGTGATACTGATGCTTGCCGGAGTTTTTGTTCCCTCCTATTTAATTCTTTCTACCTTAATCAGAGAATCCTTAAATTTAGTGAGTTATATCCGAAACCAACTCACAGAAGAATCAATTGTTTCTCTTTTATTAAATAGTCCGATGCTTACTGACTTTTTTACAGAGAATGAATTTTTTTGGATCAAACTTCCTCTGATGTACCGCGAATATGTGGGCCAACATATGGACATTCTCAATTTAGATTCCATCTACAGTTTACTCAAAAACTCATCTGGATTTTTACTCGGATCTTTTGAAGTACCTGGTGCCATTATCTTCAATGCATTTTTTACCTTCATTTTGCTTTTCTTTTTATACAAAGAAGGAAGTCGAATGGAACATGCACTTTTTGTTTTACTCCCTTTTCCCACAGAAATTGAGGAAAGACTGGGAAGGCGAATTGAGGAAGCCATTCGTACAGTGATGATGGGAAACCTTTTTATTTCCTTATTGCAAGGAGCTCTCATCTACGTTTTGTTACTTTTTACCTCAGTTTCAAATAAGTTTTTACTTTCAAGTATCGCCACAATTTTTTCTCTGATTCCCGTTGTGGGAACCTCTGTGGTTTGGTTGCCGATTGGACTCTACATTGGCCTTGTACAAGAAAACTGGACTGGTAGTGTACTTTTTATGATCGCAGGCGGCGCAAGTTATCTCATTTTAGAAAACTTTGTGAAACCCAAAATTTTAGATAAAAAACTAAAAACACATCCCTTTCTTATTTTTCTCTCTTTGATTGGCGGATTACAGGAGTTTGGTGTTGCAGGGATCATCATTGGTCCAATGGCCTTAACTCTTGTCATCATCCTTTGGGACTTTTGGAAAATTTTTAGAGAAACTCGTTTTCAAAATACCTAAATGGAAACAGTAGATTCATCTCTCAGTGTCAGTGAGGTCAACCGCCTCATCAAATCCAAACTCCAGGACTCTCCTGAATTTAAAAACATTTGGATTCGGGGAGAGATCTCCAACCATTCCCAAACGAATAGTTCCGGGCATATGTATTTCTCTCTGAAAGATCAGGCAAGTGTGATCAAATGTGCCTTCTTTTCTTTTCAGGCTAAAAACTATCGTGGCACACCCCTTCGCAATGGAATGGAGATTTTGGTTTACGGTTCTGTCTCTGTGTATGAACCCGGTGGGTATTATAGTATCACTGTTCAAAAAGTAGAAGAGATTGGGGAAGGAGACATCCTTTTAAAAATTGAAAAACTAAAAAAGGCCCTTCACGAAAAAGGCATTTTTGATGTGACCCGCAAACGCCCTCTCCCAAAATTTCCGAAACGCCTAGGCATTGTGACTTCGCCAAAAGGTGCTGCCGTCGAAGACATCATTCGGATTGCCACCGATCTCAATCCATCCATTCAAATTTTAGTTTCCCCTTGCCTTGTACAAGGAGACGGAGCTGAAAATTCCATCATTGAAGCCATCAAAGAAATCAATGATCCCAAGTGGGAAGTAGATGTGATCATTGCAGGACGTGGTGGTGGTTCTTTTGAAGATCTTATGGCTTTCAACCAAGAAGCAGTGGTAATGGCCTATTACAATTCTAAGATTCCCATCATCTCAGCTGTAGGACATGAAATTGATCGTGTGCTCACTGACCTTGCTGCTGATGCCACAACTCCCACACCAACGGCTGCAGCAAAACTCGCAGTCCCCAATGTTTCCGATACACTCATCCGTTTGGATGAAATGGAAGATCGATTAAAATCGGCACTAAATGCAGTTGTTCGTTTGGGAAAAGAAAGGTGGATAGGAATCACAGGAAGGCCTGTGTTCCAAAATCCTAAATCTCTTTTAGAAACAAGATCCACCTCACTTGAGGAACTCATGACAAAAATTTCCCTTCTCGGGAAAAACTATTTGGTACGCAAACAAAGTGAATTTCAAAAATTTGATACGCTAACTCAAAACTGGAAATCGTATCTAGAGCGCATCCAAAATAAATTTACGCTCGCAGAACAACGATTAGTGCACTTTTCTCCTCTTGGAACTTTACAACGAGGATATTCCGTGGTTCGAAACAAGGAAAAACAAGTGATATCCTCCATTCATAAAATCAAAGAAAATGAAAGTTTGGAAGTTTTTCTTTCTGATGGAAAACTTCTAGTGGAAGTAAAAGAAAAAATATAGGAATCGAAAATGGTAGAGAAAAAAACGATTAGTTTTGAAGAAGCCCTTCGCGAATTAGAAGAAATTGCTGAAAAATTGGAAAGAGGGACTCTTTCTTTAGAAGATTCCATCAAAGCCTATGAAAGAGGAATGGAACTCAAAAAAATTTGTTCCGAAAGACTTGTGGATGCAGAAGCAAAAATTGAATTTTTATCTAAAGCTCCGAGTGGTGAAATTGTAAAAACAACTGTCAAAAAAAAGAAGGATGAAACTCCTTCTAAACCAGTGGAAGAAGATTTATTTTAGAGAATGAATTTCCAAGCGGCTTTCATCATTGGTTACCTTCTCATCACAATTGCCATTGGAGTCTATGCGGCAAAAAGAGTAAAAAACTCAAAAGACTTTATTTTAGCCGGTAGAAGCCTCCCCCTTCCCATCTCCACGGCTGCTTTATTTGCCACTTGGTTTGGAAGTGAAACCATTCTTGGATCTTCTGTGGAGTTTGCCAAAGGAGGATTTTTAGCCGTCATCCAAGACCCGTTTGGTGGTGCACTTTGTTTATTTTTACTAGGACTTGTTTTTGCAAAGTATCTCTACCGAATGCAAATCCTTACCTTCGGTGACTTCTATAGAAACCGCTATGGGAAAAAAATGGAGTTTATCGCAGGGATCTGCCTTATCTTTTCCTATTTTGGTTGGGTCGCTGCCCAGTTTGTAGCACTCGGAATCATGGTGCAAATTCTATTTGGAATCAACCAATTCACAGCCATTGTGATTGGAGCCTGTCTTGTTGTTTTTTACACTTATCTTGGTGGAATGTGGTCTGTATCTATGACCGATTTTTTCCAATCCATCTCCATCATCATTGGCCTTGTTTTTGTGATCTATGAGTTAAATGGTGTTAAATCCATATGGTCAAGCATCCAGGAAAAACCCGAGGGATTTTTTAATTTTTTTCCTGAATCTAATTACCATGCTTGGACTTTGTATTTATCTGCTTGGATGGTGGTTGGTTTTGGATCTTTGCCCCAACAGGATATTTTCCAAAGAGTGATGTCTGCCAAATCCGAAAAAGTAGCGATTCGAGCCTCTTACCTTTCTTCTGTTTTGTATTTACTTTTTGCCCTCATCCCATTGTTTTTAGGTCTTCATGCCAAAAGTTTAATCCCTGATTTTGACTTAAATTCGGAAACAGGACAACTTCTCATTCCTACAATGATTGCCAAGTTTTCAAGCCCTTGGATCCAAGTATTATTTTTTTCTGCTCTTATCTCCGCCATTCTTTCCACTGCATCAGGTGCCATACTGGCCCCATCTTCAATATTATCTGAGAATATTTTAAAATACGCATTTAAGGATATGAATGATAAAAAACTATTACTACTTTCTAGAACTTCTGTTCTTATCATTGCAGGGATTTCCTTTTTACTAGCAGTCGGAAAACCTTCGATTTATGCTCTCGTGGAGGATTCTGGTGGAATTTCTCTTGTGACTTTATTTATCCCTATGGTGTTTGGACTCATGAGTCAAAAGGCAGATGAAAGGTCCGCCCTTTTTTCTTTATTTGTGGGAATCACCACATGGCTTATTCTGGAAGTTTACGGTGACGATATGACAAGCCATTTTTATGGAACCATAGCAAGCCTTATCGCCATACTTGTTGGAATGTATTTTTTTCCTAAGAAAGAGCAAGTCGCAGAAGCCAAGTAAAGACCTCTTTCATCTCTATCCCGACTGCTTTTGCTTGTTGGGGGATAAGACTTGTTCCTGTCATTCCTGGAAGTGTATTGGTTTCCAAAACATAAGGAATTCCATCGCTGATGATAAAATCGGTTCGCGAGTAACCTTTGCAACCAAGAATATCGTGGCATAACAAAGTATACTCTTGGAGTTTTTTTGTGATTGCATCCCCCACTGGCGCAGGCGTGATCTCCTCACTTCCACCTTTTGTATACTTGGCTTCAAAATCAAAAAATTCCGATTTGGGACGAATCTCTGTCGGAACTAAAGCAAATGGAATTCGTTTTTCCCCTTCGAAACGTTCCAATACTCCGATGGAAACTTCGGTTCCTGAAATCAGTTTTTGGATGAGGACTCGGTCTTCTGAAACAAAAATTTTATCGATAAGAACCATGGCCTCTTCGGGGGTTTTTGCCATTCCCGTATTGACACTGGAGCCACCAAGCGTTGGTTTGATGAAGACAGGGAATTCAAAAGGTAAGTTTAAAACAATTTTCCTTGCATCCGATTTTCCTTTAACTAAATCCACAAAGGGGGCCACCGGGATTCCTATGGTTTGGAATAAAAGATTGGCCCGGTATTTGTCCATGGCAAGAGCAGAGGCCAGGACCCCGGAGCCAGTATAAGGAATTCCTAATACATCTAAGAATCCTTGGATCCTTCCATCTTCCCCAGCACCACCGTGTAATCCGAGAAAGGCGGCCTTAAATCCATGATCTAATAATCCCGCACCAGATGTGGATTTTGTGATTTGGTTCGAAGAAGAAAATTCATTCAAAAATTCTAATTCGGATTTGCCAGCAGGATCTGGATACACCGGATTTTTTCCATCCGCAATCCAAAATTTTCCCGTTTGGTCAATATAAACCGGACAAACTTGGTATTTGTCCCGGTCTATTGTATTGAAAATGAAATGAGAAGAACGAATGGAGATGGTGTGTTCCCCGGAGATACCTCCGAAAAGCAGTGCGATTTTGGTTTGGATCATGAAATCACTTGATTCCTTTTCTTGAAACTTGAAGATATTGAAATTACGTGGATTCCCGCTTTAAAATTCAATTCGGAATTGTTTTTTGTCTCTTCTTTCTCAGTTCCGGAGTATTCGCTAAACTACCCAGTTCTTTTACAGAAGATATCAAATCCGATTACCATCAATTTTGGTTTTTATATGAATCAGAAAAACGAGGGCGCCAAAGTTATTTAGCATTTCGTCCCTTTTACATCGGTTTCCAAGACAAAACCTATGCCTTCCGTTTTAAAAGTTACCTCTCCCCTTTTTATTATAAAGAAGAAACCAACTACTGGTATACTTGGTCATCTCTGTTTTTCTTTAGTGGGACTGGATTCAAACATGAGGAAGGTGACGAGGATGAGGACATTCTTTTCACCCCACTTTTTATTTGGGGTAAGGGAGAATCACAAAGAGAAAACTATTTCAGTGTTTTTCCCATCTATGGAAAGATTCGAAACAAACTTTCTTACCAAGAACTAGGTTATGTTTTATTTCCCTTATATTCCGAATGGAAATACAAAACTTACGAAGCAAAATCCATCCTTTGGCCCTTGGTGATGTGGGGTGGATCTGAAACTAGAAGTGATTTTAGAATCTTTCCGCTCTATTCCAAAAAAGAACACGAAGGAAAGTACAAACGCCAGTCTTTACTTTGGCCTTTTTTTCAATGGGGAGAAGAAAGGTTGGATAAAAAAGAACCTACTTCGTATTCTATTTTTTTTCCCTTCTATAACACTAAGGATTCCAAAGATGGAAATATGAAAAGCCGGGCCTATCTTTGGTTTCCGATTTTAAATTCTTTATTCTCTTACGGTTATGATAAAAAAACAGGACAAACTAGCTACACTGCCCTATTTATCTTTTTCCAATACACAACTTCGGAAAAAAAAGATACTGAGAAACTTGTATTTTTTCCTTTTTACGGATATTCTTATTTTGCCAATAAAGAAGCCGAATTTATCTCTCCATTTTACATCCGTTTGTCGCAAAATACCTCACACTTAAAAGCTACCTCTCATTTTTTATTACCTTTTTATTCCCAGATGAAAAGTGAATATGTCCAAACAGGTAGAGAAGATTATTACGTAAAACTTTGGCCCCTGTTTCGTTATCACAAAGACCCCGACGGAAATTTTGGATGGAATACCCTTGCCATCATCCCGGTTCGTTTTGAAGTCATGGAAGATGTTTGGGAACCTATTTTTTCCATCATTGAATACAAAAGATCATCCAATGGAGAAAAACGTTTGCACTTAATCACTAGGCTTTACTCACACCGTTGGACAGACGAAGAAACTCATATCCATATACCAATTTTAGTAGAGTATTCAAAATCACCGACTGGGTTTCGGTATGAATTTGTTTACGGACTCATAGGTATTGATACAAGGGAAACAAAAAATAAATACAAACTCCTTTGGTGGGAACTATGAAACTCATTTATTCAAAAACCTTGGAACCACTGCTCTATGCCATTGGGTTTACGGTTCTTCTTCTATTCCGATCGATTGGACAGTCCCACCATCTTTTCTTTAAACGAAAAGAAATTCTAGAACAGATGTTTATCGCTGGAGTGGGTTCTCTTTTTGTAGTCTCCATTGTTTCTATTTTTACAGGAATGATCCTTGGGCTCAACACCGGCCTCGGTCTCCGTGACTTTGGGGCCGAGGGACAAATTGGACTATTACTCACCATCACACTCACTCGCGAGATGTCACCCTTTATGACGTCCCTTATCTTGGCTGCATCAGTTGGGTCGGCCATGGCGGCAGAAATAGGAACCATGAAAGTATCTGAAGAAATTGATGCCTTAGAAGTGATGTCGATTAATCCGATTCGTTACCTTGTGATGCCAAGGATTGTAGGATTTTCTCTGATGGTTCCTGTGCTTTGTGTATATTCTGCCGCCTTAGGAATCTTAGGTGGGGGGATTGTGGGCCACTTCCAACTGGGAATCGATATGATCAGTTACTTCCAAGATGTGTATTACCGCATTTCTTCTGTCCCTGGACTAAAGGACTTATATGTGGGACTTCTCAAAGGGTATGTCTTTGGAATTGCCATCTCTACCATTTCTTGTAGCCAAGGATTACGGACAGAAGGTGGAGCCATCGGTGTGGGTCAAACCACAAGACAAGCCGTCGTCACCTCCTTTCTTATGGTCATTTTTTCTGGTTATGTGCTGACAGCTCTATTTTATAAATGAAGGAAAGTATGGAAACCTTTGCCATTGAAATGAAAAACGTCCATAAAACTTTCGGCAAACGAAAGATCTTACAAGGGATGAATATTACCGTCAAACAAGGAGAGACGATGGTCATTCTTGGGCCTTCGGGAACGGGGAAATCTGTCAGTCTCAAACACATCACAGGCCTTCTTGATCCGGATGAAGGAGATTGTCAGATTTTTGGTGAATCCATCGTCACTGCCAGTGAAAAAAAAAGAGAAGAACTAAGGTCTAAACTCGGAGTCCTTTTCCAATCGGGGGCGCTTATCAACTGGCTCACCGTTTATGAAAATGTGGCACTCCCCTTACGAGAACATAAAATTGCCAGCGGTGCGGAACTTGACCGCATCGTAATGGAAAAACTAAAGTGGCTCGATCTTGTGCCCGCCAAAGACACGTTACCTAGTAATATTTCCGGGGGGATGAAAAAACGTGTTGGCCTTGCCCGCGCCCTTACCTCACAACCCAAAATTGTGTTATACGATGAACCTACCTCTGGGCTCGATCCTGTGATGTCCAACGTCATCAATGATCTGGTGATCCGATTGCAAAAAGAACTGGGACTGACCTCCGTTGTTGTTACACATGATATGAGTTCTGCTTATCGGATTGCGGATCGGATTAGTTTTCTTTATGAAGGCAAAGTTTTGTTTTGCGGAACATCTGAAGAAATCCAAAATTCACCAAACCCCGTCATCCAACAGTTCATTCATGGAAAAACGGTGGGCCCGATGATTCTAGATCATTCTGAATTAAAAAAAGGAAAATCCAATTGACTTTGCCACTAACTCTCGGAGAATTTTAGGGAATGCCTACCATAGGTCGTGCTATCATCGTCGGTCTTCTTTTTATCTTTTCCCTAGTGGCTGTGGGTTATTTTACCATTGTCACAGAAGGTGGACCGTTTCAAAAATCGGGATACCAACTTCCCGTTTATTTTCCCGATGCCGAAGGGATCAAAATTGGAAACAAGGTCACCATCCATGGGGTTCCCTTTGGTTATGTTTCTAAAATTCGTTTGGTGCAGATCGATGAATACGGGAATCTCCTTCCCGAAGGAGAAACGGGGATTGGAACTAAGGTAGAACTCACCTTATTACTCAAAGGCAAAGTTCAACTTTTCGCCAATTACGAAATCAATATCAAAAACGAAAGCCTTCTCTCCGGTCGGGTGGTATCTCTCGATCCTGGTTCCAAGTTTCCTGTGGATCCCAAAACCAAAGAATACATGATGACAGAGCCTGCGCTCACCAAAGTGGAAATTTTCCCCCGGTCAGGAAAACTTTTACCCATCCAAGGGAAGGTCACCCAAGACCCACTCGTTTCTCTTTCTGAACTGATTGCGGAAAACCGCTCGGACATTCGTAAAACCGTGCAAAACATAGCAAATATCACAGGGAAAATCAACGAAGGACAGGGAACTCTCGGAAAACTCATCAATGAAAGCGATGTTCATAAGTCGGTGAATACGACCCTTGGGGATGCGCAAATCGTGTTGAAAGAACTCCGGGAAGGTTTGGAAGATACTAGAGAACAAGCTCCCGTCACCAGTTTCATTCGCTCTGCTCTCAGTGCATTTTAAGCACTAACACGTAAAGTACGGATCCATTTGTAGTTAAATTCTTTGGTTTGATGCACAAAAAAGGGCCGTCACATTCCCACCACACTGTTGTAAAAAGGAGACATTTTTTTGACTTAGGGTTACGGTTTTGGAATTGTCCCTACCCCCTTTTCTACAAATTTGTAAGTAGGAACTGATTATGGTAACGGCGATACACAGAAAAACGATCCAAAACTCCATCACACTTCGGGGAATTGGGGTTCATTCCGGGAAAATGGTGACTTTGCGGCTCCATCCGGCAGAAGCAAATACAGGACTTATCTTTTATCTTTACAAGGGCATCCAAAAAATTCGCATTCCCATCTCCCTCGACCATGTAGTCGACACAAGTAACGCCACTACCATTGGAGATGGAAGTTCCAACCGAGTGCAAACCATTGAGCACCTTCTCGCAGCCGTCCACACCCTAGGCATTACCGATTGTATTTTTGAAATTGATTCCGTAGAAGTTCCGATTATGGATGGTTCCTCCCTGCCGTTTTGGGAAGGAATTCGCTCTGCAGGAATCCGGGTTCTGGAAGAAACCATCGAACCCATCACCATTTCCAATCCGATTTGGGTTGTAGACGGGGACAAATACCTCGTCATGTTACCTTCCGACGAACTTAAAGTCACTTATAGCATCGATTTCAACCATCCCCTCCTCAGAGGACAATCCTACACCACTACTCTTGACGAATCCATTTTAGGAACTGACATCCTTCCTGCTCGAACCTTTGGGTTTTTGAAAGATGTGGAAGCCCTACAAGCTCGTGGCCTCGCTATGGGTGGATCTCTCGACAATGCGGTAGTTCTCACAGATGACGGGTATTTGAACGAAACTTTGCGTTATGACAATGAATGTGTCCGCCACAAAATTCTGGATCTCATCGGGGATTTGGCTGTGATGGGAAGGCCTTTCCGAGGACACCTCATTGCATCCAAAGCGGGTCATGCCCTAGACATCTCCCTTGCTAAGTGCATTATGAGCCAGGTCACAGGAAACGAACTCACCCAATTCAAAAGCAAAAGAGTCCCACTTTTCTCTAAAAAACAGGCCGTTCGCTAGAATCCGGCTTTTTTTACTTTCCAAACAGTCCCTTTCCAAAAGTATTTTTGCCAAGGGGACGGATGGAAGAAAAAACCACATTCAAAGGCATTTCAGCCTATCCAGGTACGGTTTATGGCAAAGTTTTCCGGTGGAAACAGTTCAAACGGAAACGGGAAGACCGTACGGACTTATCTCCAGACGAAATCAAAGAGGAAGTCGAACTTTTAAAAAAAGGACTATTCAAAACTGAAGAAGACCTAAGTGACCTAGTCCAAAAATCCAAATCAAACATTGAACTTTCCGAAATTCTAGAATCACAAATTGTATTTTTAAATGATCCTCTGTTCCGCGCTCGTGTTTTTGAAAGGATCGCACAAAACAATGAATCGGCGGGACTTGCCTTAGAAACAGCCGTTAGTTCTTTATACGATGAATTCCAATCCATCCCAGACGAATTCTTTCGGGAACGTGCCGACCATATTTTAGATATTGGAAAAAGGATAGAATCCAACCTATATCCAGACAAAGCAGCCGACCAAACTAAAATCCCAGATGATGTCATCCTCATTGCCAAAGAAATCACTCCGTCCGAGATGATCCAACTGGGCAAATGCAAACTCCGGGGAATTGCCACTGACTTTGGTGGGAAAACGGGCCACACTGCCATCATTGCAAGAAACTACGGAATCCCCACCATTGTGGGTTTGAAAAATATCACCTCACATGTAGAAGACGACGACTATATTTTACTCGATGCCACTAAAGGGATTTTAAACCGTTCCCCTGGGATTGATGAAATCAAACTTGCTGGGATCAGAAGCGAAATCCATAAAACACAACCAGTTCGTGAAATCAGTGACGGCCCAAGAGAGATCAAAACCAAAGATGGAAAAAAGTTTTCTCTCCGTGCCAATATTGATTCCGAAGACGAAGTGGATTTGGCATTTGAACAAGGAGCAGATGGGATTGGTCTTGTTCGAACAGAAATTTTATTCATAAGATATATAGAATTCAAACCCACAGAAGAAGAACAATTTGCTGTCTACAAACGGATTTTACTCAAGATGGTAGGCCGCCCAGTGACTTTCCGAGTTTGGGATATTGGTGCCGATAAAATGGAAAATGGATACGAAGAAGCCAACCCATTTCTCGGAAATCGTGGGATTCGTTATCTCTTAAGACACCCTCATTTTTTTAAAGAACAACTAAGGGCACTACTCCGTGCAAGTGAATTTGGAACCATGAGGATCATGCTTCCTATGATCACAACTCTCTCTGAAATTTTACAGACCAAGGCACTCGTTGCCGAAAGTTTAGAAGAGCTTAAAACTGCGGGCCTTGTGATTACCAAAAAAATTCCCATCGGAATTATGGTGGAAACACCTGCTTGTGCCTTAAACTTACCTTTTCTTGGAAATCATGTGGATTTTTATAGCGTGGGAACCAATGACCTTTTACAATACCTTCTAGCAGTCGAACGTAACAACCATTTGGTGGGAGATTTATACAACCCATGGCAAGTTGTGTTTCTCTTACTTCTTAAAAACATTGCGGATGTGGCCAATTCCCAAAAAAAACCAATTAGTATTTGCGGAGAAATTGGAAGTGATCCCATGTTTACTGCTGTTCTGATTGGGCTTGGATTTCGGGATCTGAGTTCCGCTTTGCCACTGATGAAAGAAGTCGGTGAAAAAGTTCAGGAGATATCCACTTGGAAAGCAAAACTTCTCGCCGAACAAGTGATTGGTCTTGCCGGCGAAGAAAAATATGAAGAAATTGAGGCCCTCGTTTTAGAAACGAAAGGTTAAACATATCCTCTAATGAATTAAATTTTCCTAATCTAATAGATGATTCGTTCCAATTCTCCCTTCCATTTCAACTGCTTATTTTTTATTTTTCCTTAATTTGTTTGGATTGGATTTTGAACTTCTTTTCCTGTTAACAAAACTAAGATGGATTTCCTTTTTAGAAGATAAATTCCATACAAAAGAAATGAACCCGAAAAGGAACAGATCACAAAGAATCCATAGAAATTTGCCATACTTCCCCATTGGTTTTGGTACCCAGAAAGAATTCCTGCCGCATAATGACCGAAGGCATTGGATAAAAACCAAATTCCCATAAGAACTGAGGCATACTTTGCAGGTGCCATAAAACTAACAAAGGATAGCCCCACAGGAGAAAGGCAAAGTTCACTTAAGGTATTCCAAAAATAAACAAATACTAAAAATAAAATAGAAACAGCAACTCCCGATTCCGCATACTTTGCCGCAACCACCATCACGAGAAATCCAATCCCTAACAAAACAAGGCTTACCACAAATTTCAAAACGGGATTTGGATTCTTATTCTTTTTTGCAAGAGTTGACCAAATCATAGAAACCACTGGGCCTAGAATTAAAATGAACAAAGGATTGATGGATTGTAAAACAGAAGCAGGAACTTCAAAACCAAATAGAAACCGGTCAGTATTCCTAAGAGCAAATAAATTCAAAGAAGATCCCATTTGTTCAAATGCCATCCAAAAGAAAATGCTAAAAAAGGATAAGAGAACAATGAGTAGAATTTTAGGTTTCGTTTGGTAGTCAGCGGTATTTGTTACTGGGAGAGCGGAGAACGTATGTTTTTCCTTTTGCCAAATGGAAGTTGGTAACTTTTTACTTCCGAAATAAAATACCACCATTCCAATGGCCATCCCCACACCGGCAGATAAAAAACCCAAATGCCAATCCACTCGTTCCCCTAAACTTCCACAGATGATAGGACCAAGTAAACCACCCAAATTGATTCCCATATAAAAAATGGTAAATCCACTGTCTCGTAGACCTGGTTTTCCATCGTATAACCTACCAAAGATGGTAGACATATTGGGTTTAAAAAAACCGTTCCCTAAGGCTAACAAAACAAGGCCCAAATAAAAAAAGGACAAATCAGAAAACGCCAAAGAAATATGGCCGCATAACATTAAAAAACTTCCTAAATAAATAGAAAATTGATAACTAAGGAATCTGTCCGTTAAATACCCACCAAGAACAGGCGTTAGGTAAACAAAACTGGTATAAAATGCATACACAGCCCCAGCATCTGCATCAGAAAATCCAAGTGACTTTACTAAATACAAAACAAGGAGGGCCCTCATTCCATAATAACTCAGCCTTTCCCACATTTCTGTGAGAAACAGTGGAGAGATTCCCTTGGGATGGATGTGAGATTCTATTGGGTCTATTTGGTTCGGCTTTTCCAAATGGTTTCCTCTTGTCCGATAGAAAAATTCGCAAAACGAGCAGCCGCAAATAAATAGTCAGAAAGGCGATTCAGATAAATTCTCAAATCGGAATGGATCTCTCCACCGGATTCAATGTATACAAGTAGGTCTCTTTCCAGACGCCGACAAATGGTGCGACCTATATGAAGGGCACTAGCCATGGATGATCCTCCCGGCAAAATAAAAAATTTAATTTCCGGTAGAACCTCCATCAAACGATCAATTTCTTTTTCTAAACTTTCCACATCAGACGCGTGAACCACAGTTCCCTCTTTTGAATCTCTTGGCACATAACCCGCAAGTTCGGATCCAATTTCAAACAGGAAACTCTGGATACTTTTCAAATAATCTAGGAAAGCAGGTTCCAAATGTAAATCTTTAGTAAAAGAAAGAGCAAGACCAATGGTACTATTCAATTCATCACAACTTCCATAGAGGTCAACCCTACGATCTGTTTTGGAAACCTTAATTCCAGATGCTAAATAGGTCTGGCCACCATCGCCAAATTTGGTGTAGATTTTCAATTTCCTGCTCCTACCCGCTAAAATTTCTTTACAGACATAAGTTTTTTGGTATAGAATATTCTGGAAAGGCAAAATTCACGGAAGAACCAAGGGCAGGCAACCCCTTCTCTTCCCGATGGGTACGGATACCTGGGACAGTGGTTTTGACTTTTCTCCGCATGTAGGGAAACAAGCGGGTCATGGACACACAGGAGGGTGTGACAATGATTATCAATCACAACATCAGCGCGCTAGTTGCGAAACGAGCGCTCACAAACACGGGGCGCGACATGGACAAATCCATGGAGCACCTAGCAACAGGTATGCGAATCAACAGAGCAGGAGATGACTCTCTGGGATTTGCAGTGTCAGAAAAACTAAGATCACAAATTCGGGGCCTTGGCCAAGCAGAACGAAATACCCAGGATGGTATGTCGTTCATCCAAGTTACCGAAGGATCTTTAGACCAAGTAAACTCGATCTTACAGAGGTTACGCGAACTTTCCGTACAATCCTCAAACGGGATTTATTCTAACGAAGACAGAAAACTGGTTCAGTTAGAAGTATCTCAACTTGTGGAAGAAGTGGAAAGAATCGGAACTTCTGCTGAGTTTAACAAAATCAAACCATTGGATGGAAGGTTTTCTCGCGCTTCCAAAAATCCAATGACCTTACAAGTGGGTGCAAACGGTTCAGAGAAAATAGAACTCTACATCAATACGATGACAAGTTCTTCTCTCAAACTAAAAACAGCTGGAAACAAGTTGACCCTATCAACTCCGAATAAGGCTTCCGATTCACTCCAAGTTTTGGATGATGCGATCAACAAGGTCAACCGACTGAGATCGGATCTCGGAGCCTATTACAACCGATTGGATTTAACATTGAAATCACTGAGTAACAACTATGTGAACATTGTTTCCTCTGAATCGCAAGTAAGGGATGCGGATATGGCAACGGAAATGGTTGAGTATTCTAAAAACCAAATCCTTACCAAATCAGGTGTGGCTATGCTTGCACAAGCGAACCTCCGACCGGAATCCGTAGTAAAACTCCTCACGGACAGATACTAATCCGATCGAAAAGAAACGGAAATCCTCCTTGCAAACAGGGAGGATTTCTTCAAACTTTGTCCTTATACTTCACAACCGTGTAAGCGAGGACATTACGTTGAAACAAATCATCTCGGGACTTCTTTCCCTATCATTACTTTCCACAATCTCTTGTGGGTTATCAGAAAACACAAAAAGGCTAATTCTTAGTACTTCCATTGGATGTGGTGTGGGTCTTGCGCTTGGTGCGGTTTATGATGAATCACAAAGAAAAAAAGATACAAAAAACAAAAAGAACGATTTCCAAAGACAAATCAAAGAATCTTTGGCAATGGAAAAGAAAAAACCGCAAAACAAAGGTAAGATTGTTGGACTTGGTGCTGGTTGTTTGGCCGGTCTTGGAACTGGATTTTATCTCAATACTATGTATGACAACATGGCCGAAGAGATGAAAAAACAAGGAATCAAACTAGAGAAAAAAATGGAAGGTGGAGAAACAAATGCTCTTACTGCCACTATGGACGGGGGAATCGCTTTCGAAGATGGAAAGGCTGACCTAAAAGGCAAAGGAAAAGAAAATATTGATAAATTGGCTGAAGCACTTGCTGCTTACCCAGAAACTAAAATCAACATCTCTGGGCATGCCAACAGAACTGGCGCAGAAGATCTAAACCTACGCCTTTCTCAAGACCGTGCAGTGACTGCAAAAAATGCTCTTACTTCCAACGGTGTGGAAGGCAAACGAATTGGAACAGTCCAAGGTCTTGGTTCGTCCACTCCACTTAAAAATGTTGATCCAAAAGATGGATCCAACCGACGTGTAGAAGTAGAAATCGTTCCAGCTTCCTAAAACTAGAACGACATAAAAAAAGGGACAGTTTGTCCCTTTTCTTTTTCGAACCAAAGCCTACAGATCATTGTAGGCTTTTTATTTGCATCCAGGAGAATTCGATTTACATCCCTAAACCTGGAAATCCACCCATAGCTTGCATTTGTTTGGCGGCACCCGCTTGTGCATCCTGCAGAGCCTTTGTATAGGCTTCTTGGATCGACTTTTCTAAAAGATTTTTATCCTTTTTATCAATCAATTCATCTTCGATTTGAATGGATTTCATCTGAAATTTTCCATCCAAAGTCACAGATAGAAGTTTGTTTTTAGAAATTCCTACAAAATTGAGACCGGCAAGTTCCTTTTCCATGGTTTTTACTTGCGATCGCATCTTTTTCATCTGTTTGAGCATATCAAACTTGTTTCCGCCTGCTCCACCGAACATAATCACCTCTTTTCCTTTCAGGATTATTTTTCTAAAAAAAGAAGGCAAATATAAAACTTCTCTGTGTCGATACTCATAGTATGATCCATCCCAATTCTCCTTACAAACGAATCTGGGACCTTTTAGTTTTTATTTGTATTACTTACTTTGCCATCGAAGTTCCAATAAGATTGGTCTTTCACTATAAACTAACTGCAGGGGTTAATTATTTTGAAAGGGCCATCCAAGTGGTATTTGGAATCGATGTCATTTTGAATTTTAATACCGCGATTTTAAAAGACCGACTTCTCATTCACAATCGTAAGATTGTTGCAAAATCCTATTTGTCTTCTTGGTTTCTCGTCGATTTTTTATCAGCCTTTCCTTTTGACCTTTTTGGTGGATTTTTTTTCCAATACTTTGGAATCACCGATAGTTTAAAAATTTTGAGACTATTACGTTCGGTTCGAGTCTTTGAACTTTTTAAATCCCTTCGTCTTTTAGCCCTAGGTGCCGATTCAGATGACAGGTTCAAACTTATAGAAGTGATCAATCCTATGAGTTTTCGATTGATCTTCTTTGTGTATTGGACAAGTCTTTTTGCCCATTGGGTCGCCTGCGGATGGATCCATCTAGGTCCTGAATTTTTGCCAGATAAGGATATGGCAACAAGATACATTAGAGCACTTTACTGGTCAGTAACCACACTCACTACCATTGGGTATGGAGATATCACACCTGTTACGAATAAACAAACCATCTATACAATGGGTGTTATGATTTTAGGTGTCGGTATTTATGGATACGTCATTGGTAATATAGCCACTTTATTATCTAATTTAGATGTATCAAGAGTTACCTTCCAAGAAAAACTAAATACAATTAACAGTTTCATTAAATACAAAAAACTACCACCCAATCTTGCAAATCGCATTCGTTCCTACTACGTCAATCTTTGGGAAAATAAACATGGAATAGATGAAACAGAAATTTGGGATAATCTTCCTTCTGGAATTAAAATTGATGTATCCATGTTTTTACATAGTCATTTGATTTCTGTAGTTCCTTTTTTCAAAAATGCACCCGAAGAATTAAAAAGAGAAGTGGTTTTAGAATTAAAACCTGCTTTCTATATGAAAGGGGATATCATCTTTAAAGAAGGTGATGTTCCGCACAATATGTACTTTTTATCAAAAGGTCATGTGGAAGTAATCAAAGAAAAAACGGGAGATGTACTTGCAACTCTAAACTCTGGGTCTTTTTTTGGAGAGATGAGTTTGATTGACGATTCCTTACGAACTGCAACCATTAAAGCTGGTTCTTATTGTGATGTGTATACTTTAGGGAAAGATCGGTTCGCTGAAATTTTAAAACACCATCCTGGATTTGCAAAACATATCGAAACCATTGCCAAAGAACGTAGGAAAACGCAAACCACTAGTCAAAAGAAAACAAAAAAACCAAATCACCCACACATACGTAACCAGTAGTTTTTCATTCCCCTCCTTACGGTTTTAAAGAAAATATCGAGTGTTCAGGATCCACGAGAGCAATGGACTCATCAGCGAGCCTGTCAAAGGCATGCCATGCATTGCTATCTTTTTTTAACGGTTCTTGTTTTTCTGTTTTGGTTTTGATGGTTTCTGATTTTGGAATTTCCCCAAGTGTAGGAATTTCTTCGATTTGTTTTAATTTTTCAAGAAGTTCCCTATGTTTTTTGGACGGCCCAAACCAAGAAGGAACAAAGGCAGTTTTTTTCTTTTGACTGAATATAGTTTCTGTTTGTGTGATTTCATCCAAAAGTAAATTCACAGCTCGGATGGTCCACTTACTCGGAGTGACCGGAATCAAAATTAATTCTGAATTATAGATAGCAGTTGTTAATTCATGTTTCGCAGATCCGGGTGTATCAATGATCACAAACTTATAGGTGTTTCGAACTTCATCCAAAGCGCGTTTGAATTGTAAACAGAGGCTACTCGAATCAGGATTGTATTTGGAGAGTTTTGCTAAACTTAAAGTGGAAGGCAATACATCAAATTGTTTTGTCACTCGAATGCACTCACTCATTCGTTTCATGCCCAGAAGGACTGTCATTACATTGGATTCATCAAGGGAACTAAGATCCAAATCAGGCAAACAATAGTCCGTCAAATCTCCTTGCATGTCCATGTCCACAACGAGGGTTTTTCCACGCCTTGCCAGGGCGCAGGCCAAGTGAGCGGCTGTTGTGGATTTTCCACTCCCTCCCTTAATATTGGAAACTGAGATGACCTTCATGGGGCATAGAATTTTCATAATTCACCCATTGGCCACTGATTTTTTTTGGAATTTTCCTTGGAAAGGACTTCGGTTTCAGTAATTTGGGTTCAGTTATGGCATTCACGATTCGGTTCCGAGTTTGGGACAAACAAGAAAAAGAATTCTCTCAAAAAGGCTTTAGTTTAACCCTCGATGGGAAACTTTTGAAATTTGGACAACCCATTACAAACGAAGACAATTATATAGTTAATAGTTTTACAGGTCTAAAAGACAAATACGACAAAGACCTATTTGAAGAAGACATCATAGAACATACTGTTGCGAAAGGGGGAAACCTCACTCAACATACAGGCATTATACGATACAATAATGAGCACGGGGCTTTTTATTTGGAAAACGGGCCACCTCTATTACAACTTTTTTCGATCAGAAAAGTTGGTAATCCCTATGAAAATCCCATTTTATTTGATTTGTATCTGAAAAGTAAATCTTGAGATTTTTACTTTTATTTTTCCCATCTTTATTCCTAATCTATTCTCCTCTAAGTGCCAATCTCTTAGAGGATTATTGGAAGGCAGTCCAAAACACTAAGGAAAAATTCGATATCACTGACCATAGCCCCAAACGATTTAGTTTCCGATTTGGAGGCGAAATTCCTGGTGTATTACATAAAGAATCCTTAAACCATGAAATCTTTTGGTTTTGCCAAAAGTATTTAGACAAATACCACGCAAACTACCCTTACCCAAGATTAAAACAAGACATCAGATCTCACCTAACAGAGTTATACGGAGATCCCGCACAAAATTTTTTAAGTGGAAAACTTTCTTTTTCCTGTTTTTCCGGTTGGAAGGATGGTAATTCCCTATTAAAGTTATCATTCTTTTTAAATGAAAACGAATTTTTTCCTTATCGATGGGATTATTATGATTCGAAAGGGCAATTATTTTTAACTGAAGAAGATGAAACTAAAAATGGAAAAAAAGATAGTTTCACATATTACTCATCAGCTGGTTGCCCAAAAGAAATCACAAAAGATAAAAATGATTTTGGAGCTATGGATGAATGGTGGTATTATAAAAACTGCCAACTGATTCGAGTGGAATATGATTCCAACGAAAACGGATTTAGAGAAAGAATTTGTCATTACGAGAATGAAAAGGAATCTTATTGTGAAGGTGTGGGAGAAAAAGAAGAACGAGAAGCCACTCTCTTAGAATCCAATCATAAGTATCCTGAAGCCTTAAAGTTTTATCGTAAATCCTTATCCGAATACAAAAAGGAAGTATCCATCGGTACTTCAAGAACCTGTTCCCTCTTAAAAAAGATTGCCAACATTGAGTATAACGAAAGAGACTTTCCTTCTTTTACCAAAACCTTAGATGAATTCTTTTCCTACAAAGTTTGTGAATCAGATTCTCTCGATGTCCTGATTTATAGATCCTATTATTATTTATACGTATTAGGGGATTATAAATCTGCCAGAGATAGTTATCAAAAAACAGCAGATATATATCGCAAAACCCATGGGGAAATCAGCCCGGAAATTTCTTTGAATTTAGCCTATTCACAATTTATGGACAAAGATCCTAGCGCCTGTTTGGTGAGCTTAGACAAACTAAATAGCCGTAGGCTCACTGCCTATCCACGATTTTTCCTCTTTTATTATCGGGGGTCTTGTGAACTTAGTCTTGGTCGTTACGAAGATGCTTATACAAATTTAAAAAGGGCCCAAATCCTGGGAGGAGAAAAAGAGTTTTTGCCTGTGGTTTATTATAAATTAGGAAGAGCCTCTTTTGCCACCCATCGGGAACAGGAAGGAAACCTTTGGACAAACCAAGCCTTACTCATTGATTTTGATTTGATAGAAAAAATGGACTCCGATCCCATTTTTGAATCATTCTTTCTTTCTCCTAATGGGAAATCACTCAAAAGAAAATATTACTTGAATAAACAGAAAAAAGAGTGATAGTCTGCTCCAACGGAGACTAAAACAATCAATGAAAAATTTTACGACACTGAATGATGTTTTTTATTATGCCAATAGAGCTTATGGCTCCAAAGAGATGTTCTTTGGAAAGGATGCAGGAAAAAACTTTAAGGGTCGTACTTTTTCAGATATTTTTCATAAAGCAGAAAACCTAGCCCTCTCTCTTTTGCAAATGGGATTACAACCGGGAGACAAAGTGGGTCTTATGGCCGACAACCGAACCGAATGGGCCATTGCAGACATTGCTACTCTGTTAAACGGTTCAGTCAATGTCCCAAGAGGATCTGATTCCACTCCTCAAGAAATTGAATACATCCTCACCCACTCCGAAAGCAAATATTGTTTTGTCGAACATGAAAAACTTTATGATGCTCTAAAACCAATTCTTTCCAATACAAAGGTAGAAAAAGTAATCATCTTAGATCCTGGATACAAATCAAAAGATTCCCTGGCCATCGCAATGGAAACACTCATAGCGGATGGTGAATCACTACGAAAAAACCTGCCATCCCTGGAACTTAGGTCTAAACAAGTAAAACCTGACGATCTTTTTACTATCATTTACACTTCCGGAACAACTGGAATGCCCAAAGGGGTAATGCTTTCTCACCAAAACATGGTGTACAATGTGGTCAAAGTTCCACCACGTGTCGGTTTAAAAAGTTCAGACAGAACTCTATCGATCCTCCCTGTCTGGCATATATTTGAACGTGCCATTGATTACGCCATCATTGCCGAAGGGGCCTCCATCGCTTATACAAACATTCGCGACTTAAGAGACGACTTTCAAAAAATCAAACCTAGTTTTATGGCTTCCGCGCCTAGGCTCTGGGAGAATCTTTACCTTGGCATCAAACAAAAGTTAGAGAAAGCACCAGAGAACAAAAGGAAACTTTTTGACTTTGCCTATGATATATGTAAAAAATTTAAGGATGGGCAAGATTACCTTGCTGGTAACAGACTTCTTACCAAAGAAGAATCACCATTTGAACGAGCAAAAAATACAACAGTATCACTCGGTTATGTTTTGAACTTATTTTTACTCGCAAAAGTTTTGGATGGTCTTGTGTTTTCCAAAATCAGAGATGTTTTAGGAGGCCAACTAACAGGAACGATTTCAGGTGGTGGTGCTCTTCCAGCCCATGTGGACGAATTCTTTAATGTCATAGGCATTCCTGTTTATGAAGGATATGGGATGACAGAATGTGCTCCTATTATTTCAGTTCGGTCTGTTGGTCAGGTCGTCCAAGGTTCAGTTGGAAAATGGCCCGACGGAACTGTGGTTAAAATTGTGAATGAACAAGGGGAATCCGTTCCCAAAGGAAAAATGGGAGTCATTCATATCAAAGGCCCTCAAGTCATGAAAGGATATTATAAAAATGAAGAAGCAACTTCGAAGACCATCCATGATGGCTGGATGAATACTGGAGATTTGGGTTTTATATCTTTTAATGATACACTTTCCGTTCGTGGTCGAGTGAAGGACACCATCGTATTACTTGGTGGTGAAAACGTAGAACCAGTTCCGATAGAAAATTTACTATTGGAAAATGCACTCATCAACCAAGTAATAGTGGTGGGCCAAGATCAAAAATCGCTCACAGCCCTTGTTTGGCCGGACAAAGACCGAATGGCAGAAGCGGGTCTCAAAGTCAAAGAAGGTGAAGACATAAACAACAATAAAGAAGTTAGGTTGTATTTTCAAAATATCATTAAAAAACAAATTTCTTCCGAAAATGGTTTCAAATCATTTGAAAAACTTTCCGACTTCCGGTTTTTGCCAAAAGCCATGGAAGTGGGAGAGGAACTGACAAATCTTTTCAAAATGAAACGAAATGTCATCCACGACAAATACAAAGATCTAATCAAATCCATGTATAATTAAAGAGAATTTAAAATGGTTCCGACAATCTCTCCTAACTCTTTTGATAAGTTGGGGAGATTGGCGATCGATTCTAACTCTATTTTTGCAATTTTGGGAAGTTCTCCTTTTTGTTTGGAAACAGGAGAAAACAGTTTTGTGAGGGCAGCCGCCATTTGTGGATTAATTTCATTCAAACGTTTGATCCTTTCTGCAATGAATTGATATCCACTTCCATCTTCTGCATGAAAACTGAGTGGGTTCCTAGCCAAACTAAAGTACAAAGCTCTAACTTTATTCGGATTACGGATGTTAAACTGTGGATGTTTTTCTAATTTTTCTGCTATTTTACTTCGATCCTCACCGGAAGCCACTTGGGCGGCAAACCAGACATCCAAAACCAAACCATCATGTTTCCATTTCTCAAAAAACAAACGCACTGAGTTTTCTTTTTCTTTCGAATCAATTTCCAACAAATATTTCATCGCGGAAACTTCTTCACTCATATGTTTCGCCTCCCGTTGTTCCATAACAGCCAGTTTTTCGAACTGGTTTTTTGGGTCATAAAGAAGGTAATACAGAGCTATATTTTTTAGTCTTCGTTTTCCGATTTCTTCTTTGGTTTGGATGGGAATGGTTTTTCGGTTCTCTTCAAATAAGATTTGGAACTGGCTTGTAAATTTAACAGCAATGGATTGGACTGCTTCTCTTCTTAAGGATGCAAGTTTTTGAAACTCATAACAACCAATACTTTCACTAATCTGTGTTAAACCAGGAAATGAAAGATAAAAACTATGATATGTTTTATCCCAACCTCTGCCAAAAGAATCAGCTATGGTTTCTAAAATGGTAGAAAGATTTTCCCCTTTCCCTGAATCCAAAGACTTTCGAAACCAATCAAAAATCAAATTCTGAAAGGAAAAAAACCGGGAGACACCATCCGTTTCCATTTTAGCTAAAACAATGGTTTCTTCCTCTGTTTGTTTATAATCCAAACGAATGGGACTCGAGAGAGAACGAAAAAAGGAAACTATAGGTTTTGTTCCTTCCTGGTCTAAGGCGGAAACTCTGATTTGGTCCCTTTCCCCAACCATAATTCTTTTTTCCTCTTTTAGAAGAGATCCTTCTCTATTAAAAACAGCAAGAGAATTGGAATACACTAATGGATAGTCGTCGCCTCCCGTGTCAGTTAAGTCAAAAATCCATTCATTCGATTCTTTTGAAAAAGATTCTTTGACAGAAATAAGAGGAGTCCCACTTCTATGATACCAATTCCGAAGATTAGGAATGGAATGACCCGTAACCTCTTCCATCGAAGAAACAAACTCTTCAAAGGTAACACCTTGTCCATCGTACTTAGAAAGATAATGTTTTAATCCTTTTTTAAATAGATCCCGGCCAATCAGTTCCGAAACCAAACGAATCACTTCTGCTCCTTTTTCATAAACAGTGACTGTATAAAAATTATTCATTTCTTTATATGATTTCGGAAGGATGGGATGAGACATTGGTCCCTGGTCTTCTGGAAATTGAAATTCCTTTAGAAATAAAACATCTTTGATGCGTTTGACCGCAGGGTCTGTCATATCTTCTGTAAACCATTGGTCTCGAAAAACGGTGAGCCCTTCTTTGAGAGTGAGGTTAAACCAATTTCGGAGTGTTACCCGGTTTCCTGTCCAGTTATGAAAGTATTCATGGGCAATAACAGCAAGGATCGCTTCAAAACTTTCGTCTGTTGCAGATTTTTTATCAGCAAGCACTAGTTTGGCGTTAAATAGATTCAAACCTTTGTTTTCCATGGCCCCCATATTAAAATCTTCCACAGCCACAATCATAAAAAGATCCAAATCATACTCTAATCCAAAAGTATCTTCATCCCACTTCATTGCCTTTTTCAAAGAATCAAAAGCAAAACCTACCTTCTCTTCATTTCCCTTTTCCACAAAAATCTTTAGGGCAACTTCCCTTCCCGATTTTGTAATGAATGTATCTTTCGTTTCCTCGAGTTCTCCTGCAACAAGAGCAAACAGATACGATGGTTTTGGATAAGGGTCTTCCCAAATGACTTCCTTTTTTCCTTCCACCAATTGGCTTTCACCAACCAGATTTCCATTGGATAACATGACGGGAAAAAGAGAAGTATCACCAGAAATGGTCACACGGAACTGCATCATATTATCTGGTCTATCAATCGAATAAACGATCTTACGAAACCCCTCCGGTTCATTTTGTGTGCAGAGCATAGAACCAGATTTATACAATCCCTCCAAAGAAGTGTTCGTTGCAGGATTAATTCTATTTTCGACAATTAGTTTGAATTTGTCTTTGGGAGGATCAGGAATTAGGATTCCTAAAGGCGTCACCTGATATTCATTGGGATCCAGAATGGCACCGTCAATGCGGATGGATAAAAAATCTAAGGACTCACCATTGAGAAACAAAGGTTCTTTTTCTGGTGTTTGGAGGACTACCTCATACTCCGCTCTAACAACGGTAAGGTGTAAATCTAAATCAAAACGCAACTCAACACTGGGGGTAAACCAAGGGCTAGGTTTGTAGTCTTCCAGTTTATGGATAGGAGAGGAGGATGGAGTCATCCTCCTTCTTTATGAGATGGGTAATCCCAGAAAAGTGAATTTTAATTCTGTTTCTCTTTTCTTTTATCCTCAGCAAAAGTCACCTTTAGGTTCCTTCCATCGACAGGTTGGCCATTCATTTGCGTGACAGCTTCCTCTGCCTCTTCTGGATTAGCGTAAGTGATAAAAGCAAACCCTCTAAAATTACCAGTTTCGCGATCATGAATCATTTTCAGATCTTGAATTACTCCGTAAACGGAGAAAATCTGGCGTATATTTTCTTCCTTAAGGGTAAACTTCAAATTACCCACATATATTTTATTAGAAACCATTCCTGTCCTCGTAAAACGAAATGCACGCTCCAAACTTCTTGGAACGGGTCGATTAGATACAATGGAAAGAAAATGTCAACATCAAATATTTCTTGCATATTCTTAAAGATGAGGATTATTTGTATCTCCTCTCTAGGTAGCCCTTTGAACGAAAAACCCTACATTCTTTGTATCGATGATGAATTCTTTATCCTCTGGAACCTGAAAGAACAATTAAAAAAAGTATTTGGGTCTAATTTCACGATTGAAACTGCCGAAAGCGCGGAGGCTGCCAAAGAGATTATGAAAGAAATTGAGGGTTCTTCCGCAGATTTAGCCGTTGTGATTTGTGATCATGTAATGCCTGGCCAAAAGGGTGATGAATTTCTAATCGAAATGCAAGAAACCCATCCACGCACTAAAAAAATCATGTTAACGGGACAAGCACCGGCGCAAGCAATCGGAAATGCTCTCAACCACGGATGTTTGTATAGATACCTATCGAAACCTTGGGATGCCCATGATTTAGAACTCACCATCAAACAAGCCATTGATGCCTACTTTCAGGAAAAATCTCTAGAGGAAAAAAACAAAGAACTGGCAGACACATTATATTTTCATAGAGATTCCAAATACCCTAACTTTGAATCTTTAGTGAAACAACTAAAAGGTGATGGCAGTTCCCAAATCCAATATTCCATCTTGTTGATTAAAATTGTGAGTTTCCCTAGTATCATCAAAACCTTTGGAATCGAAGTCTATCGCAAGATTTTTAAAAAACTGTTACAGCTCCTATCTGTTCATTTGCATAACGAAGAAAAAGTTTATCATATTTATTCCGATGAAATTGCAGTACTTTCTAATTTGTCCGAAGGGGAACTCGTAGAAAAAATAAGCAGTTTTCGGATGATTTTAAAATCAGATGATTTGATTTTAGATGATGTTGGATTCCATTTAGAATGTCGTTATTCTTCTGCTAACGGACAAGAAGATTGTTATTATAAAGCAAAACTAGCTTTGTTCCGAGCAGAAACACAAAGTTCTACAGACTTTGTTACTTATACGGATGATTTATCCACAGACCATCATTTACAGAATTTCCAATGGAGCCAAAAAATCCAAGCTGCCATTACCAACAAACAAATTGTTCCTTACTTCCAAGGAATTTTAGACAACCAAACCAAACAAATACGGAAGTTTGAATGTTTAGCAAGGATCAAAGATAGGGATACCATCCTCACTCCCGATGTATTTTTAAAACTAGCAAAAGTGACTGGAAGCATCCGGATGATTGGTTTGCAGATGATTGATGAGTCTATGAATTATTTTTCTGACAAACCTTATGACTTTTCTATCAACCTAACAGAATCAGAACTAGAATATAAAAGTTTTAGTAAATGGGTAGAGGCAAGATTATCTCATTATAAAATTGATGCCAAACGTGTGACCTTTGAAATTTTAGAGGACATTAGTTTTTCCGAAAACAAAAACAGCCTTTATACCATTCGAGATTTAAAAACCATTGGTTGTCAAATTGCCATTGATGATTTTGGGGTTCAGTATTCTAACCTAGCAAGACTTTTAGAAGTCGACCCAGATTACTTAAAAATTGATGGTCAGTTCATTAAAAACTTACCAGAAAATAAAACGGCTTACCTACTCGTCCAAGGGATTGTGGAACTGGCACGTGGAATCGGAGCCAAAGTAGTGGCTGAATTTGTGGATCGCCCGGCCATTCAAGATATGATCGAAACCTTGGGAATCGAATACTCCCAAGGATATTTATTTATGAAACCTTCGCCTGCTTTACCTGACTCAAGCAAATTACAGTTGTAAGGTGACTCCGAAATTGATCTGACGGAAAGGTCCTGGCTGGATTCCTTCGGGTAACCTAGAAGAAATGTATTTTCTGTCTTGTAAGTTTTTTCCCGAAAGAAATACAGACCAATTGTCTTTTTTATAACCGATATTGGCATTCAGAAGTTCGTAAGCTGGAATCTCACCATCAAGTCCAGACACATCCGACTTTATCCCCACATAATTAAGAACGCTACGATTGCTAGCTGTACTGCCCGCGGTATCATACCAACTGACAGTTTTCGAATTTTCTAAATCGTGAAATTGTTTAGAAAAATACTGCCATTCAATCCTCGCATAAAACCCAGTGCTTCGACTTGTGATTCCGAGAGATAAAGTTATGATATCGCGTGAAACATAAGGTAGACGATTTCCGTTGGTATCAATATGAGAAAAGGGATTGGAATCTCCGTTTACCCAAGCATTCAGGTTGTATGTATATTGGTTGGATTTTGCTTCCGTTCTTGTATAAATAATGTCTAAAGGAATCGAATAGTTTAATTTCCAAAACTGACCAAAGTCAAATGTCATATTGGTTTCCACACCACGATGGACTGATTTTCCAGCGTTAACGGGTCTTGCCCCAAAGTTTCCACCTGCAGCAGAACTATTAATGATTTGGTCTTCAAAGTTCAAAAGAAAACCAACGAGTTGGCCACTTAAATATTCAGTGATATCTCCCCTAACACCCGTTTCATAGTTCCAAGAACGTTCCGGTTTTAAAGCAATGTCTTCTGCTGTGGGAGAAATGGCGGATTCATATCTTGGCGGCGAAAATCCTCTATGGACTCCAGTAAACCAGGTCATATTTTTTGCAAAATCCAAAGTTGTTCCAAATCCAGGAAGGACAATATTGTTTCTTGTGCTTCCTGTTTTATCTAACTGGGCAGTAGGATTCGTTCCACCTAAGTATTCAAAAGTATTCGGATCAAAATCTCGCCTTCCCCGAAGTATGGACCTGGTTTGTGTGAAAGATTCATAACGAACACCAGGTATCACTGAAAATTTTTCAGTTAGGCGAATCCTATCTTGTAAATAGACTGAAACGGCCTTTGCCGAACGTCTTTCGTCGTCTCTCAATTCACCACTATTGGCTAAACTTGTTTGGGATTGTAAAAGAACAGCAGGAGAAGTTCCAACTCCATTAGGATACACAACAAAATCTGGAGTGGTTGGGCCATTCAAAAGTTGTACTTTGGCCATATCAACATGGTAACGTGTTCCTAAATCAATTTCATGTTTGATGGTTCCTGTTTCTAGTTCTGTTTGTAATTTAGTTTCTATTCCGGCAAATTTATAGGTCCTATCACGGTGGGCATTAGTTCCACGCATCCAAATGGTATCATTGTTTCTGGATGTATAGGGTTCACCGTCATACGTGGCTATCGTATCAGAGGGAATGGTACTACCTCTTGAATTTCTGGCATAGTTTTGGCGAGCCCAGTTACGCTCCGTATATGCAGAATAAAGTCGGGTGATTAATTTTGTTTTTTCCGAAATTACCCATTCGTGTCCTACAGAGAAACTATATCGTTCAATGGTTCTCTTATCATTTTGTGCAGGGTTGTCCTTGGGATTATTGTTAAACATCCCAGTGGTTAGACCCACATAGGTTGCTTGTGATTCTTGTTGGTGGAATCCGACCTTGGTCGTAATGCTATGTTTATCATTTAACTGATGTATGGTTTTAAGATTGGCTTCGTTGACAAAATAACCTTGATTGGCCCGAAAACCATCTCCTTGTTTTCGGAGAACGTTGACATCAAACCCGGTGTTTCCAAAGGTTCCTCCATAATTCACCATCTGGCTGAAATAGGCATTTTCACCACCAACAGTTTGAATGTTTAAGGTAGGATCTTTGGGAGGACGCCTTGTGATAAAGTTGACCACACCACCGATGGTTGAAGGTCCAAATAGAATGGAACCAGATCCTTTCACCACTTCGATCCTTTCCATCCTTTCTATGGATGGAGTGTAGTACATTTCTGGTTCCCCATAGGGGTTCAGTGAGGTAAAAAGTCCGTCTTCTAAAATTAAGACCTTTCTAGATACTTCACTACTCACACCTCTAAATCCCAAATTCATAGTGAGTCCTGCAGGGTCTTGGTAACGAATGTTAGCACCAGGAACCCTTCTAAGAACTTCCATATTGTCCGTAGGTCTTGTTTCCTCTAAAAATTTCTTAGGGATGATTGTGGCAGATCCAGGAATTCGTTTTAGATCTTTTCTGTCCCCGATGACTCGAATTTCTGCTTTCTTCCATTTTGGATCTTCTGGATCCTCTTCTGGGGCCGCAACCTCCTCAGGTGGCAGTGATTGTGTGTCCGGAAGATTGGGTTTGGTTCCTGGTTCATCAGCATAAAGATTGCCTGTTGCCAAGGAAATCGCTAAGGATAGAGAGATAAGTATTTTGAGAATAAACTTCATTTTCATATAGGTTTTTGATTTTGAGACAAGAGTTCATTTAAAGTCCAGTAGGACAACAGAAATTTACGACAAGGAAAGAGATGAGTCCGAAAATTTGTTTCCATCACAGTCAGTTTTGCTCTTACCTTAATCTTTCATTTTGTCATTGGATCTGCTTTTGAATTTTCAATCGATACATGGGAAAGTTTTCCTCCGACAATGATTCAAATTCTATTTTTAATCCTTTCTATAGTGATTGGATTTTTACCGTTAACATACGTGTGGTGGAATTATAAAAAGAGAAAAGAAATTCGAATTACTAAGGATTGTTTTTATTGGAATGAAATCGAATACAGATTTCAAGAGTGGGAAGAGATTCTTTTAAAAGAACATACATTATATATCATAAATGATACAAAAACAAAATTGCATTCTTTGTTTTTCTTTTGTTTGCCAGGTGATTATTTGAATGTAAGGAATTGGATCATTAAAGAAATCTTTTTACGGTCTGGTAGAAATGCAGACCTAAGTAGATTTTGATAAAAACAAACACCCTTATCCACTCTTAAAACAAAAGATTGGTTAGGGTGAAAGTATTTCTTGATAGGAAAATTTTACTGAGCCGGAAGTGCTGGTTCTTTTTTCTTTTTATCTTTAGAAAGTAGACCTTTCAGTTTCTCTTGGGTGGCTGGATCTTGAAGTTTTTCCTTACCCATTTGGATGGCTTTTTGGCCTTCTTCCGAATTGGCTTTTTCGATGAGTTTGTTCACAAGACCAGGTTCTTCAGAACTTCCGTCGTTTGTTTGAGAGCTTGCGCATCCAATGGAGAGTGATAGCATCATTGCTAAGAGTAGTGTTTGTTTCATATAAAGTATCCGTGATTGTGAAAAATTAGATGGATCAAAGGCTTTTCAGTCAATGGAAAAACAAAATCGTTTGTAGAAAACGGGCCCACCTCTAGAACCATTCCTAACCTACCACTAAAAAGGATAAGGATGTTTCATGAGTCAAAAGGCATTGGACAAGGATTCAGCACAATTAGAAGCACTCGGACTCAAATCCGAATTTGATCGCAGTATGAGCTTTTGGGAAAACTTTTCCCTAGGTTTCACATATCTCTCCCCCGTTGTTGGTGTGTATTCCGTATTTGCCCTAGCCATCCAAGCGGGTGGCCCACCCATGATTTGGAATTACCTACTCGTGGGTTTGGGACAATTTTTAGTTTGTCTGGTTTTTGGTGAGATTGTCTCCCAATACCCCATCTCTGGTGGGATTTATCCCTGGTCTCTCCGTTTGGTAGGAGAACGTTGGGCTTGGATGTCTGCTTGGGTCTATGCTTGGGCCCTCTTTACGACAGTGGCTGCTGTTGCAGTCGGTGGAGCTCCATTTTTAACCCAACTATTGGGAGTCGAACTCGGGAACACAGGTTTTATCTGGATTGCCATCATTATGATTTTGATCTCCACGTTCTTAAATTTGAGTGGAACCAAACTCCTTGCCAAGGTTGCTTTTTTTGGATTTTTATGTGAACTTGTCGGAGCCATTGTTGTTGGTGGATACCTCCTTCTTTTTGCAAAAGTAAATTCTATTTCCATACTTTGGAATACATTCTCTCTAGGAGAAGGTACAAACTACTTCCCGGCATTCCTTGCATCTTCCGTAGCTGCTATGTTCTGTTATTATGGATTTGAAGCTTGCGGAGATGTGGCTGAAGAAACACCAAACGCGAGCTCGGCGATTCCTAAATCCATGAGAATGACAATTTATATTGGAGGGGGAGCGGCCACCTTTGTTTGTTTGGCCTTACTACTGGCTTTGCCCAATATCGACAAAGCCATTTCGGGTGAAGACCATGACCCCGTCACAACCACACTTGTCTCTGCGATGGGACTTGTAGGTTACCGAATGGTGATTGTTGTGGTAATGGTTTCATTTTTATCATGCCTTCTCAGCTTACAAGCTGCTGCAAGTCGTTTGTTATTTTCCTTTGCTCGCGATGGAATGATCTTCGGAAGTAAACACCTGAACCATCTATCAAAATCAGGCAAAGTTCCGGTCAATGCCCTTCTCGTCACAGGACTCATTCCCATTCTTATCACAGGTATGGGACATTGGTTACAAGATGCAGTCACAACCATCATTAGTTTTGCATCTGCTGGAATTTACGTAGCCTTTCAAATGGTAGTCCTTGCCGCACTTTATGCACGCCTGAAAGGTTGGAAACCATCCGGCTCCTTTACCTTAGGAAAATTCGGAATCTGGATCAATGGACTCGCACTTTTTTATGGGATCACTGCTGTTGCCAATATGGTTTGGCCAAGAACACCAGAAGAACCATGGTACATCAATTATGGAATGATTTTTACAACTCTCGTTGTCATTTCTACAGGGATCGTTTATCTACTGGTTGCAAAACCACATTTACAAAGGAAAAAATAAGACTAAGGATCCATTAAGAGTTGAATAGAGAGTCAATCAAATTATGTTTGGGAAAAAATTCATTCTTTTTCCCAAACTCTAAATTCTCCTCCCTCAATCTCTTCTTTCAATAGAGTTTTAAACCCGGGCAAATAACTTCCACCAAACCCATGGAAGGTGATGAGTTTCGTTTTCGGTTTTAATAAAATTAAATTTTGTTTAAAGGTTTGTAGATCTTTTAAAAACTGGTTTGCCGATTTTTCTTTGGAAATATCAATCGAATGATTTCCTTTCATTGTTTCATAAAGAGGATTAAAACAATAATAATGCGAATGGCCATAAGGAAATTGTTTTAGAAAATTAGTTCTTTCCCAGTTTATATTTTCCACACCCCACTTTCTTTTTAGAGAATCTGCAATTAAAACTAAATCTTCTCGGTCTTCTAAACCGTGGATCGGAAAAGAACTTTTCGAAAGGAGAGAAAGGTAAATACAAAATTTTCCAAGCCCAGAACCTAAATCCACAACGGACTTCACTTGTTCTTCGGAAAGATATTTCCAAGTTCTCTCAATGACTGGTATCGGTGTCCATTGGTAAGGGGAAAGAACTTTGAATTTTTCGGGAAGATAAGAATCCCAAATTTCATCTGTCATTGGATTCCCTACGACGAATTTCCCAGCCTTATCCAAAAATTTGTTTCTCATTTTGATTCATTATGTTACACCATTTGCCTATGGACCAGAAGATTCAGTATTTGAACCAAATGATCGAAATCATTGATACCAAAGTCACAATTTTTAAAAAAAATAAATCTAGGCTTCCGCAAGCTGCTTATACAGCAGAAAAACAAGTTCTCACTCGCACCATAGAGGACACAATTAAACTCGCAGAAGAAATCAAACCAGCTCCATTTTCTCTCATAAATGATTTGAAAGCTCTCATCAAACAGTTATAGTATCATTCCCTAAGGTTGGAGTGAACCGTGAAACCAATTTTTTGTTACCAAGTTCCAGTAGTGGTTGGATCTGGAATTTCTGGAGCCGCCGTTGCCATGATGAACCCCGACGTTGTGATTTACGACAAAGGGAAATCGTTTGGAGGAAGAGTCTCAAGCAAAAGCAAAGATTCTTTTTCTTATGATTTTGGTGCCACTATGTTTCGTGACCAAATGGAAGTTCGGTGGCTTGGCGGCGAAACAAAGTATTCGATTCTCGAAATCTGGAAATCAAAACAAATCCAGTTAAAAGTGAATCCCATTTATGACGAATCACATTTTTATCCAACAAAAGGGATGGCAGATCTTGTTTCGGCAATGATGGGTCAGGTGAAACCCATCCAAGGACATCATCTAAAAAAAATAGAAGTTGCAGACGAAGAAACCTGGAACTTGGAATTTGATCACTCGGAAACAAAAGAAAGAGAAACGGTTTGTTCACGCTCAGTCATCCTGACCCTTCCCATTCCGCAGATTTTAGAAATTTTTAATCGTTCCAAAGAAAATCCTAAATTACAAAAATGGGCAAACTTTTTGGAGCCATTCAACGACTACCGTAAAACGCTAGTTAGTTATTTCTACTGGGACAAGTGGAAACCTAATTGGAAGGCTTTGGGCCTAAATCCACATTCTCCCATTCCCATTACTACAAGTTTAGAACGTGGAACCGATTGGGAATACCAAAGTTGGGAAAGTATTAAATATCCAAAGGAATTTGAAGAAGGTTCTGCTCTTCTCGTTCAATTCGGGGTTATCTTTTCCGAATCTCATTTTGAAGATTGGATGGATCAAAATAAAAATCCAACTAACAAATACAAAGATTATCTGATCGGTGAACTGAAAGAAAAGTTCAAAGCTCCTCGTCCCAATTTAATTTGGAACCATAAGTGGAAGTATGCGCAGGCCCAACTGCCCCTCCTTGGTCGCGAAGGTGCTCTCCAACTAGACTTACCTAGTTTCGATGAATGGAAAGAACTATGTAAAGAAACAAGAATTACCATCCTCGGAGATTGGCTTTTTGGATCCAAAATAGAAAGGATTATTGGTGGAATCTATTTTTTGAATCACAACGCCTTACTTTGATTCTTCCTTCGCGAGTAATTCTCTAAACTGATTCACACGCCTTCGGTTGGCAAAAATATCCCAAAGTCCAAGTGCGGATTGGGAACGAATCTGGGCTTCTTGTTTGCCCTCTGGAAAATAGATTTCCACTCGATCGGGAAACCGAAATACCTTTGTGAAAAAAATCACTCGGATGTATTCCCCATCCTTCTCTTCTCGAATCCAGATGTTTTCTGAATCGTGAAAGTACTTGCTGATTCTTTCGTAAGCCACTTGTCTCGATGTAGTATAAGCGATTGGATCTACTTTATGGACAAAATTGTACTCCATACTCTGACTAGAAACGCAGTTAGGTGATGGTGGACAACCTCGCAGTTCCCCATCACTCACCCCAGAAAGAGGGCTAAGGACACTCATACAACAAATAAAAAAAGCAGTTAACGTAGGTTCCATATCTCCGAAAATCAAAGCCTTCTGTTTTTTTACTTGCAGAATTTCAATTTTTTCGTATTTTTATCGGCTCATGAACAAAATCAAAAAATATACAGTTTCCGGATTGATTTTTAGTATCATCTTACTCAGTGGCATCGCCTATTATTTTTCCAGTTTAGTCCTTTATCCAAAGGTAAAATGTAATCCAGACCACCATGTTTTCTGCAATGGACCTAGTGAAGTTGGATTAGAATTTGAAGAAGTCGAAATCAAAACAGCGGACAATTTGAATCTTGTTAATTACTGGATTCCCGCAAAACAAGCAAAAGCCACAATCATCTTAGTTCATGGCCATGGTGGGCAAAGGAACGAAGGGATTCGCTTTGCCAAAAGCCTACACGATGCAGGTTATAATTTACTACTGCTTAGTTTACGTCGTAACCATGGAGGATTTGCATCCATGGGATTTCATGAACAAAAAGATGTGGATGCTGCCATTCAATTTTTGAAATCAAAAGGTTATCAAAAAATTGGAATCTTTGGATTCTCCATGGGTTCCGCCACAAGTATCATTGCAATGGCCGATCATCCAGAAATCCAAGCTGGTATTTTTAGCAGCGGTTATGGAAGTGCCATTGATGTTCTTGTAGAATCAGCAAAACGTGATTTTGGAATCCCTTACTACCCACTGATTCCCGTAGTCAAACTTGCGTTAAACTATCGTGGGAGTATGGACATTGATACAGTCAGACCTATTGATAAAATTGCCTCGATCAGTCCAAGGCCCATTGCCATCTTTCATTGTACAAAAGATGATTATGTAGATTACCATCATGCGGAAGATTTGTTTGCGAAAGCTGGTGAGCCAAAATCTCTCTGGTCACCTGAATGCAATCGCCACGAACGCCTTTGGAATTTTAATCCTAAAGAAGCAGAGTCAAGAGCCGTAGGGTTTTTTGAGAAGTATTTGAAATAAATTAAGAATTGTTCCTAGGGCTTCGCGGAACGTTTATTAAGATAAATCTTTCACGGATGGCAACAATAATACTTGTTCTAATTAATAAGGTCAAATATCCGAAACGATCAATTTCTCAACAGTGGCTTGATCTAAGACAGCATAATAGTAAAAGTTCTGGACGTGAGATGCGGACTTGAGTAAGGAAAAAAATTCCTTCCATACGGTGCCCTCCCAAGTACTGTCGATCACGGAACATCCTGCACTTGTGACTCCCACTTTAGCAGTGTTACCTCCTTTTGCATGAATATCGATTCCGAACCATCCTGTTTGAAAAATACTAGGTTTTTCATCTTTCCATGAGATCCAAGGTTGGTCTCCCGTATGTTCCTTATATCTCAAAACAGTAACACTCGCATATTGGGTCAATGCAGGATGCCCTCGATGAATGCCTATTTTGTATTTATAAAGCCCCTCTTTCAAACGTGCCGTTCCCAAAGGATTCATTGCCTTTCTTAACCAAGTAAGACCGGGATCCATAGTGGCTATATAATAACGCGGAATCGAATTGGTTCCTAGAAGAAAAATCAGATCGTTATATTCATCTATCTTGTCATCGTTCTTTACCATGGATCCATCAATCACTGAGTATCCCCTTACGCCAAACAATACGAATTCATTGTAATGCAATCCGTATTGTTTGGTTCCGTAGTCTAATATTCGTTTTATAAAATCAGAAACAATCATAGTTCCGTTTTACAGGCAGCCCATAAGAAGTCACAGGAAAGATTGGCAAACATAGAAGACTGAACGATCGTAGACATCAATACTCCGTAATCCGTTTTTCCGATTGTGACTTGAAACTTAGTGCTAGAGGCAAAATTGACTCCATCATAGGCGACCAAAACATCGCAATTCTTTCCCTTGATATCGGGTAAAGTAAATTTGCTCTTGTTCCAATTTGGCGGGGTATAAATACGCAAACCAGCTGTATCAAATAAAAGCATATCCCGAAGTTCCGTTCCACCGACAAGACTTGTAAAACATTTCACATACGGAGTAAAGATTTGATTTTTATCCAATGCTGCCCTTTCTATCTTTTGACCCATGCTATCTAGGATGTTAATAGAATCAAAAGTATAATAGTAGATTGTTGACTTGGCAGTTTGTAATCTTTGGAAATTGAAACTTTTGTTTGGTTCCACGGAGATTGCTCCATGCCCGGAAAGAACAACTGTCTTAGCGTTTTTAGGAGGAGCAGGATCCCCTAGTTCGCTCACGATGTCGGTATGGATTTCCGGAAACGGGAAAGTGGGAACGGTTGGCAGACCAGCCTTCTTGATTCCGTCATCCGGTAAAAACCCGTCTGGCATAGGAGCATAATCAGAGCTATTATCCTTATTTACATATTCCAAAAACCATCCCAAAATCTGAGGTCCTGGAATGCGAATGATGATGTTATTGTTTTCTACAGAAGAATAGAAAGACTGGGATTGAGTCGTAGACGATTCCGAATGGGAAGCACTAAAACAGAGAAAGCCGCCCCCTATCGAACTAGATTTATGCAGATAACTTTGGGCCGTTTCCTGGTCAACAGAATCGATTTCTATCTGAATCGTTACGTCTTTTGCGATCACAAAACCGATCGGAAACGCAGGGAATAAATTATTCGTAAACGCATCCATTTCCTGTTTTGTGGGATTTGCCGGATCGTTCGGAATTCCGTTCGATATCGATTTTTTACTCAAACGGAACATATCGTCCGTATGATTCAGCAATTCGGGATTGAACCAACCTCCTCGATCGATTGCCACTTTAGTAAGTCTCATACCGATTTTAAAACTGGTGTTATCTGCCTTATATTTGGAAGAAAAATTCGAATACGAAGTATCACTGCTTCCCCCCGCACTTCCAAATAATACGCTTACGCTCCAGCTCGTATGCGAAGAACCTTGGGACAAAGTGCTTTCTTTATATTGAGTGCCTTTCGTAAAGGACATGACCAGATCCATAAATTTACCTACCTTCGGCGAGGAGGAAGGCAACGGCGGCTTCGACGCTGACTTATCGACATAATGAATCGAATTCAATATAGAGGCAATTTGCCCCCTTATCTCAGCTGTAACGGCATTCTCGTTAAGCGTATAGGGATTTGTTGTCGGTTGCCCCGCGGTATATGCTCCGTTCAATATGGCTAGGTCGGCAGCGGTAAGATCTTTCCTTTCAAATAAATTGGCGGGCAGAGACACTGGAATTGTAGCAGAAGTAATGGAGCCGAAAGAATCGAATTGTGAATTATAAAGTTGTTTTAAATTATTCAAATCGGCAATAATCTGCTGGATTTGATTCTTCAAAGTCAATTGCGCATCGGAGGTATTCGTTGCGTGCGCAGCAGCTAATTTTGCTTCAAGATCTGCCAAAGAGCGAGAAGTTTGAATCAAACTTTGTTGTGCATCCACAGTTTTATTCTGCATATCCACCAACTGCTTCCACTGTTCGTCCGTTAAAGGGCTGGAACCTTGTGACTGCATTTCTTTGTCGAACTCATCCTTCTGAAGAGGAGAACTCCCTCCTGACGACTTCTTCGACTTTGAGGAGTAATACATTTGAATCAAACTTACAGTTACATTACCGAAGTTTTTGATCATATCGCTCTGTGCGGAATCGTATTTACTTTGTGCATCCGCAACTTGCGATTCTAAGGTCGCTATATCTCCGGTTTTGGCCATTTGCAGGGATATGAGCTGACTTTCCAGATCATCCAATTGTTTTTCTTTCGAGATGATTTGGGACTTGATTAAGTCGGGATCCATCAGTAGATCCTGGGGAGTGAAATCCGTATTTAAACCGCTAAACCAATCGACCGGCTGAAATTGTACTGGAAAGATCGTAGTCGATTCGTCCAAAGAGAGCATAGATGAATTTCTCATCTTAGTTTTGGTTGCCTCAATCGATTCGGATTCGGAAGCTTGATCTAAATACCCAAGCATTCTCAAAACTTCATGATAATATCCTCTTGAGACCAAATCGTCGAACCTAGCCCCGATGAGTGCATCTCGAACCGGTGCAACATTAGCGAACCATTTGGAAAACTCTTCCAAATGCGCCCTTCTTTCCTCGGAATCGACAATGGAATTTGCTTCTGCTAATTTTTTCTCCTTTTCCAGTTTCCAATCCGACTTCTCTGTCAGATAAGCCTGTAATAATTGCTCATATAATTCAATTCTACTGATTTGGAGTGTTTTACCGTTTACTTCTGTTTCGATTTTTTCCAAAAGCCACTTTCTCATCTTAGCCTTATCCGAGTTAAACTGAGAGTTTTCTTGGTATTTCGGAATCAAAAGATTAATTACGCTCTCGTAAGTTGTGGATAATTTACTGCCGTTCGGGCCTGCGGAAATCTGAGATACATCGAATAAGTCATCACTTAAACGAAATTCTTGTTCGATGACAGGCTGTGGTTTTGTCAGAATCGAATAAATGGCGTCATTCTTGTATGCATAGGTATCTTCATTCAAAACCCTTCCCGGGAACTCCATACAAAACAACTGATTCTGAGTTCCTAATAATTTATTAATTTCCTTATAAATTTGATCGATGACAGCATCTTTTTTTTCGGTATCCGGCATAAACATCTCCTAGAGGTCAATCTGTACACATAACAGGCGTGATTTGTAGAGCAAATATGTGGGTATCCGAAAAAAAAATGCAATTTATTTTTTTAAAATTTGAAAAAATAAATTAAAGACGGGAATCAATCACCTTACACCAAACAATCTTCAAAAAAACTCCTTTCGCTACACAAGAAAGAATAAAATTGTCGCAAAAATAAGCACTAACGATCATTATTTGTAAAAAACAATAAATAAAAATGAAAAAAACCATATAACACCTACAGATGAAGCTAAATTAAACTTCAGGCTCTAGACAGGAATCAAATACATATAAGATTATCATAATAAATAGGATGGATTTTATGTCAGTTGATAAGAAAGGCGGGGTGGGGGGAATTCCAACAAGACAAAAACTTGCTAGTCGAAGAATCGATTATTTAACAAAGAGAGAAATGAGAAATGTCTTTAAATTACAAATTTAGTGCATCTTATATAATTGCCATCATTTTGGATAAGGTTTTCATAACCTCAAGCAGAAAATTAAACACTACTTACAAGACTTCCCAGAAAATGACTTAGATAAGAAGATTCCAAATAACGTTATTCTCTATACTGGCTATGGTTATACTTTTATTTGAGACAAACCAAATCACAAATCTGTTAATCACTCCCGCAAGAGTAATGATCCAAGATACAATATGTCCAGGGAAAGGTGGGCAACTAAGGAAGGTGTGAGCTCTAATGGAGCTGAAGCTAGAAATAATATACTAAAGCAGTCTTTCCGAAGTTATGGGTTTATTTCTCCAAAGTGGCCACTGCTAGAGCTAATAGCGATTAGTTTACTTGTGAATATACGCTTTGTTCCTGAATTGAAAAATCTATTGTGTTTTGGGGAAAGTCAATTTGTGGGCTTACGGGATATTCTCTGCTCGAAGGGGGACTTGCCCTCTCCGCTGTTTGGACTTCCTGTCCGAACCACGCTTCGAGGCACGGCTTTGTTCGGCGCCTCCCATCCAGGTCGGCTTATCCGAATCATTGCTCCCTATGGGTCGCAACAATTCGGCTCACAAAACTGTTCGAGTCGATCTATATTGAAGTTAATGATTGTTTTGTGATGATTAGGATTTTGCTCGAAGGGGGACTCGAACCCCCACACCTTGCGGCACTACCACCTCAAAGTAGCGTGTCTACCAATTCCACCATCCGAGCGGGTGTGTATGTAGGACAGGTTAGGAAAACGGGTTCTTTCGTCAAGGAGATGAATTTTCTCTTGTCACTTCCCCTTACCTTTCGGTAGGTTGTAGGGGTCATCAGTATGCAAGTATCCGATCTTACGTTTCGACTCAAACTCCTCTTTACAGGCTTTATTTCCCCAATATTAGTTTTGCTAGGTCTGACTCTTTCTTCTCCCTATTGGTTAAAATCATCGGAAACTTACCAAAAATCAGATGTAGCGGTTCTCGAAATTGTAAACAAACTTCCTTCCAAAAAAAATCTGAAAGCAGTCGTTACGCTATCAGAACGTTCTGATTTCAAAAAACTAATTCTCGTTATCCGAGAGGATAAAACACAAAATCAATTGTATTCCCCTCTGGAAAAAGAATCCAAAATCAAAGATGTTTTAAGTTCTCTAGGAATGAATCCCACTATAGTTTCTTCCCTCATAATCCAAACATCCAAAATGGGTGACACAGACGAGGCATCCAAAAACCTATTAAAAATAGCCGTTGCTGACAATCTCGGAAGCATTTTACTCCTTTGTCGGGAGTATGAAACCAAAAGAGTTTTAGGAACCTATCGCAAAACCTTAGCCAGTTTGCCCATTAAGGTAACTGCTTACGGATTTCCATCTGAGGTCTCAGGATCAAATTGGTTCTTAACAGAAGATGGAGTTCGGGAAATCACCGGCGAATTTGTACGTTATCTGTATTCTTATATTAGAGGTGTCCTATAAATGGATGAAATTAAAGATTCCAACGAACTGATTGAACAACGCATTCAAAAAATTAACGATTTAAAAACCAAAGGAATCAACCCCTACCCACTTCGTTTTTTCCCCAATGCCAATTCCAAATCACTAATCACAGGGTTTGATCCCAACCAAACAGAAAAAAAATCCTTCAAACTGGGTGGTCGTTTGCATGCAAAACGTGTGATGGGAAAAGCAAGTTTTGCTCACCTAAAAGATGCCGAAGGTCTCATCCAATTGTATGCCACTCGGGATGATTTAGGCGAAGAAAACTATTCTCTTTTCAAATCACTCGACTTAGGAGATTGGATTGGAATCGAAGGTTGGCTCTTCCAAACACAAAAAGGGGAAACTACACTTCACCTAACAAGCGTCCAACTCCTTGCAAAATGTATCCGCCCTTTACCTGTTGTCAAAGAAAAAGACGGGGTCATCTACGATGCTTTCTCAGATGTAGAACAAAGATACCGCATGCGTTATGTGGACTTGGTTGTGAACGATAGCGTAAGGGAAACATTCAAAATGCGTTCAAGGATCATTTCTGAAATTCGTAAATTTTTGACAAATGAAGGATTCTTGGAAGTAGAAACTCCCATGATGCAACCGATTGCTGGTGGTGCCGCTGCTCGCCCTTTTGTGACCCACCATAACACTCTAGATATGGAGTTATTTCTACGGATTGCACCGGAACTCTATCTTAAACGACTGATCGTGGGTGGAATGGACAGAGTCTTTGAACTCAATCGTAACTTTCGTAACGAAGGAATTTCCACAAAACACAATCCAGAATTCACAATGATGGAAGCCTATATGGCTTTTGGTGATATGGAAACGATGTTGTCTCTCACGGAACGAATGATAGTTTCGGTGGCAGAAGCCATTGGCAAAGGTTTAAAATTTGCTTACGGAAAAGATCAAATAGATCTCTCGGCTCCATGGAAACGTGCAAAATACATTGATATCATTAAAGAATATTCAGGAATCGATTTTAGTAAAATTACTGACCTGAATGATGCTATCACCCAAGCAAAAGCCAAAGGTGTGGATTCTTCTGATTCCGTTTCCATTTGGAAGGTATGTGATGATGTGTTCAGTTCCCTTGTCGAACCACACCTCATCCAACCTATCTTTATTACGGATTTTCCAAAAGAACTTTCGCCGCTCGCTAAGTCCGGGGAAGACGATCCAAAATATGTGGAACGTTTTGAACCTTATGTTGCTGGACGTGAGATTGGAAACGCCTTCACTGAGTTAAATGATCCTTTCGACCAAAGAGAACGATTCGAAGAACAAGTGAAACAAAGAGAAGCTGGTGATGATGAAGCCTTTATGATGGATGATGATTATATCCGGGCACTTGAATATGGACTTCCACCAACAGGTGGCCTCGGAATTGGAATTGATCGTCTGGTGATGTTACTCACGGACTCCCATTCCATCCGTGATACCATTCTATTCCCACTCATGAGACCGGAATAAAATTCTGTAGCGATCCAAAAATCCACAGTCTGACTTTTCGCTAAAATTTTTTGCGGAAAGCTCAGGACATAAAAAAAGCCTCCAGGGAGAATCTCCTCGGAGGCTTTTCTTTTTAATGAACGAAAGAAAACTTTACTTTCGGTAGATATTTAATTTTGGTTCTGACTCGATGGTGCGGATCAGTTTTGATAGATTAGACTGAAAGGTAGCTGTTTGGCCAGGATTTAAGTTATAATTAATGGTTTCTTTTCTATTTGTATAACTAATCGCAATCGATTGATTCTCGCCAATTTTTGGGATGAGATCAGAAGAGATAGCTGAGCTAATGATAATCGTGTCAGAATAATCTGTGTTGGTGCGTTTTAGGTTGTACCAAGTTTCCCCTAACTTTAAGGAAACACCAATTGGGATGTCTACGTCAAAGGTTCCAATTTCATAAAGGAGAAAATACTGCACAAGGCCCGTGCCATTGTCCCTTTCTGCCTTAAAATACACACAAGGACGTTTCCCTGGAAACAACCAAAGAAATCTTTGTAAACAGAGATCTTTAGAAATAGCCGTCTGTTGCTCTAAGGTTGGTTCCGGTGTGACCACATAGGCTTTGGTTCCCGAGCAGGAAACAACAACCAGAAAAATGAGAAAAATGGAGGAAATTCGGGTGAGGGAGAAGATTCTTTCCATGGTAAGCTCAACCTTTTTCGAGGTGCAAGGTTTGGCAAAGGAAAAAATCCTGTTCCTATGGTATCTTATCCCAAAGGAAAAATAAAAGTCCTACTTCTGGAAAACGTCCACAAGGATGCTTACGAACTTTTCCACCGAGACGGTTTTGACGTGACCCTCGTCAAAGATGCGATGGAAGAAGCGGAACTCATCGAAAGGATTTCGGATGTACATGTTTTAGGCATTCGTAGCAAAACAAATGTTACAACCAAGGCCTTAGAAAATGCTAAAAAATTAATGACCATTGGTTGTTTCTGTATTGGAACTAACCAAGTAGAACTTGAGGAAGCAGAAAAACGTGCGATTCCTGTATTCAATGCTCCGTATAGCAATACAAGATCAGTTGCGGAACTTGTCATCGCTGAGATCATTATGCTTGCGAGAAAAGCTACCGACCAATCGCGTGATGTACATTTAGGCAAATGGAATAAAATTGCAAAAGGTTGTTTTGAAGTTCGGGGAAAAACACTCGGAATCATCGGTTATGGACATATTGGATCTCAAGTTTCTGTCCTTGCAGAATCTATGGGGATGAAGGTTGTTTTTTACGACATCATATCCAAACTTCCTCTTGGAAACGCATCTTCTGTACACAGTTACGAAGAACTGCTACAACAATCTGATTTTATTACCTTCCATGTTCCAGAAACAGATGAAACCAAAAATCTATTCCGCAAAGAACATTTGAATCTAGTAAAACCTGGTGCTTATTTGTTAAACCTTTCTCGTGGCAAAGTATTAGAAATTGATGCTCTTGTGGAAGGACTAAAATCAGGAAAACTTGCTGGTGCAGGTGTGGACGTTTTTCCTGAGGAACCTAAATCCAATGATGATCCATTTGTTAGTCCACTCCAAGGATTACCAAACCTCATCCTAACGCCACATATCGGTGGTTCTACGGAAGAGGCACAAAAAAACATTGGAACAGAAGTTGCTGAAAAACTCCTAAAATATGTGAACAATGGATCCACTACTTTCTCAGTCAATTTTCCAAATATTGAATTAGGAAACTTAAAATCGGGATACCACCGGATTTTAAACATCCACCAAAACCAACCAGGGTTTTTAAGAGATATCAACTCGATCATTTCTGATTTAGGTGGAAACATTTTAACACAAAACTTAAGTACCTCATCTAATATTGGTTATTTGAGTATGGAAATTGATAAAAACTTGGGTGATGAACTAAAAGATAAAATCAAAGCCCATAAACATTCCATTCGCACGCGAATCCTGTATTAGAAACTAGAAACTTGGGAGGGATACATCCAAATGATCGAAATCCTTCCCATTTTTACCAACTCTCCTCTCAGAAACTTTAGTTACCTTGTTTATTCCAATAGAACGGGTGAAGCCTATTGTATTGATCCCTTTGATGCAAAATCCCTACTCGGTTTTGCGCAAAAGTTAGGAGTCAAAATTAAAGGAATTTTAAATACTCATGAACATGGGGATCATACCCAAGGGAATCTTGAATTAAAAGAGGAAACAAAAGCAATCATCTACGGTCATAAAGATGCCAAACATAAAATTCCAGGAATGGATCAAATTTTAAAAGAAGGTGATATTGTTTTTTCTGTGGAAGAGGAATCACTTGCTGTTTGGGACACACCTGGGCATACATTCTCTCACCTAAGTTTTGTTCGTAAAAATCCAAAGACTATTTTAGGAATTTTTTCGGGTGATACTTTATTTAACGTAGGGGTAGGAAATTGTTTTCGCGGTGGAGATCCCAATGTTTTGTACGATACAATACGATCACGTTATGAAACCCTTCCTGACTCTTGTTTATTGTATCCCGGACATGATTATTGGGAAAACAATTTGAAGTTTGCAGAACATATAGATCCTGAAAACAAGTTTCGCGAAGAATTTCAAACGTCCCTACAACCCTTTCAAGTTTCAGAAATGAGTATAGAAAAGAAACTGAATCCATTTTTCAGAAGGAATACAAGTTCTGTCAAAAACAGACTTGCAGAACTAGAGGAGAAAATATCCGATGACAGGTCTATATTTTTAACCTTACGAAAGTTAAGAGACAACTGGTAAATCATTTATGGCGGAAGGAAAATTTTCAAATTCCCAGACTTTTTGGAAGAATACTCTACTCGTAACAACTAGTATCTTGTTCTTATCCTTCGTTAGTTTCTACTTGTATTCTGATTCAGAAGAAAAATTTACCAAAGAATCAAAACCACAAAAAGAGTTTGATTTTCAAAAAGCCAAACGTGTTTTAAAACGATTTTATAAAAAAGTAGGAACCGATTTTTACTGCGGTTGTAAGTTCTCTGAAGATTCGGAAGTCCAAGGAAGACTGAAAATTGACTTTGAATCCTGCGGTCTAAATAGCCGAAAAGACAACCACCGCCAAACATGGATTGAATGGGAGCATATAGTCCCTGCTCATAGTTTTGGTAGTACCCGTGAATGTTGGATCAAAAAAGATTGTGAATCCAATGGAAAACTGGTGCGGGGACGTAAATGTTGCCAGGTTACCGATCCTGAGTTTAACAAAATAGAGGCGGACTTACACAATATTGTCCCTGTCCCAGGTGAAATCAATGCGGATCGGGGAATCTTTTCTTATGGGGAAATCGAAGGAGAAGAAAGGAATTACGGATTATGTGATTTTGAAATCAACTTCAAAGAACAAACAGCAGAACCAAAACCTAACATTCGTGGAGACATTGCCCGAACTTATTTTTATATGGAGTGGAAGTATGGAATTGCAGTTCCTGAAAATAGAAGGGAACTCTATGAATCTTGGAACAAATTAGACCCACCCGATACATTTGAAATTAGGAAAAATGAAATCATTGAAAAGATTCAAAAAGTAAAAAACCCATTCATTGATTGAATCTCAAACTACATTCCGATTCTAAAAAATTACGAAAAACCATCATCCGCCGAGACGGTGTTCTATTGTTCGGATGAACCGCCCAAACATTACCAAAATTTTCCAAAGGATATCCACCTAGTATGGGAATGAGTTTCCCGCTTTGCACTGCCTCCTCTATATCCCAAAAAGATCTAATAAGAACTCCTTTTCCCTTGATCCCCATTTGCACCAAACTTGCCGCATCGTTTGATAAAAAATTTCTTATCCGACTGACATCATTCAAACTAAGATTGGTTCCGGAAAAATGAAGAACCTTATGTAAATCCAAATACAAAAGATTATGGGTTTCTAAATCTTTTGGTGAAAGGATTGGTTTATGAGCTTTGATATACGAGGGACTAGCTACAATAGAGATTCGATTTTTAAATAACTCCGTTCCCAGTAAACCAGAAGGAACTTCCATTCCCACACGAATTCCGATATCGATGGATTCTTCCATAAGATCAAGCAAACTATCGGTGACGATGAGTTGGATGGTAATTTTAGGATTTTCTTCTTGGAACTTATCTATGATTTCAGATATAAAATTCTGAGACATGGAACTCACACAAGTCACCCGAAGTGTTCCCTCTAACTCATCTTTGTTGGTTAGAGAATTTTCTAGTTCTTTCACACTCTCAAGGACAGCGATCACTTTTTGAAATATGAGGTCTGCCTCCCTTGTGGGAATCACCTTTCTTGTGTTCCTATAAAATAACTGAGTGTTCCAAAGTTTTTCTAACCCTTGGATTCGTTTGGCCACAGCGGCCTTTGTCACCCCTAAGCGAGCGGCAACTTGGGTGAAACTTCGGTCTTGGACTACAAAAACAAAGGTTTTCAGGTCATCTAGGTCTCGAATATTCGAAATCATGACTCAATTGTAAACTAAATATATACAATAAGTCAATCAAATAGATAATTGAATATTTTTAATTTACAGAAATGGGATCTCAGAAAGACCGGGTGCTATGAATGCAATAGAAACCAACGGAATCACATTAGCCAGTCTAGTGTTACGAATCGCTATCGGAGCCAACCTGTTAGGGCATGGCATTGTTCGTATGGGAAACAAATATGAAATATTTCGGGATTGGATCAAAACACTTTTTTCTGATACCCCACTCCCGTCTGTTCTTATTTATACAATGGGATATATCATCCCTCCCATGGAACTTGTATTAGGTGTTCTTATCATTTTAGGGTGGAATACGAAGTGGAGTTTGGTATTGGCCAGTTTACTCATGTGTTCACTCATTTTTGGAATGTGTTTGCTTGAAAAATGGGAGATTGTTGGAATCCAAATGATTTATATGGTGTGTTATTTTTTAGCCCTAAGCTCAATAGAAAACCAAATCCTCTCCATTGATTCATTTTTAAAAACGAGGAATCTATGAGAACAATTGCCGCAGTATATGATCATAAAGAAAATAAACCAGTATTACGTTCTTTAGAAAAAGAGAAAGAACCTCTGGGAGAGTTTGATGTCCGAGTCCAAGTGATGGCGATCTCAGTCAATCCGGTTGATTATAAAATTAGGAATTCGATCTCATTAGAAAATCCTGGTCCTAGAATTTTAGGATGGGATGCAGCAGGTGTTGTTACAGAACTTGGTGCAAAAGTATCCACTTTGAAACTAGGAGACGAAGTTTTCTATGCGGGAGACATCAAACGACCAGGCAGTAATGCAGAATTTCAAGTAGTGGACGAGTGGATCGTTGGGAAAAAACCAAAAAACTTAAATTTTAAAGAGGCGGCATCCCTTCCATTAACAACGATTACAGCCTACGAATCCATTTTTGATAAATTAAAGTTAGACCCTTTCACAAAAAAGAATATTCTCATTGTTGCCGGCGGTGGTGGAGTGGGAAGTATCGCCATCCAAATCTTAAAGCAAAAAACAAAGGCCAATGTCATCGCCACAGCCTCCCGAGATGAATCGATCACTTGGGTCAAATCACTCGGTGCGGATCTAGTCGTGAATCCAAACAAAGATTACATGGAACAAATCCAAACTTTGGGATTAAACGGTGTCCATGAAGTCCTCCTCTTTAGTGATCCGAAAGACCATTTTGAAAATTTGGCCAAGGTGCTCCTTCCCTTTGGAAATATTTGTTCCATTGTGGAATCCGGCTCTCCCCTCAATATGAATCTTCTCAAGTCCAAAAGTAATGGGTATTTGAATGAGTTTATGTTTACTAGGTCTATGTTCCAAACAGAAGACCGTATCAGACAAAAACAATTGTTAGAAGAAATTGCAGGACTTGTGGAAAAAGGAAAAATCATTCCTACCAACCAAGTGGATTTGGGTGAGATGACAGAAGAGAGTCTAAACAAAGCACACGAACTTTTACAAACAGGAAAAACAATCGGTAAAATTGTACTCGGAGGAATGAGAAAATGAATACAGGTTTAAAAGATAAAAAAGTATTAGTGACAGGATCCACAAAAGGAATTGGATTCCAAACCGCCCTTGGTTTTGCAAAGGAAGGAGCAGAAGTTTTTATCCATGGTCGGTCGGACAAAGCGGTGGAAGCGGCTATATCCGAAATCAAATCCATCTTAGCAGATGCAAAATTAGGCGGAGTGTCCGCCGATTTGGCAACGGAAGAAGGAATCCAAAAACTAACCAAACAAATTCCGGATCTTGATGTCCTAGTCAACAATGCAGGATACTTCGAACCAAAACCTTTTTTTGAAATTTCGAGAGAGGATTGGAAAAAAATGTATGAAACCAATGTCTTAAGTGGCGCAGAACTCACACAAAATTATTTGCAAGGAATGTTAAAAAGAAACTCCGGTCGGATTATTTTTGTTTCGAGTGAATCGGCCCTCAACATTCCAGTAGAGATGGTGCATTACGGGATGAGTAAAACGGCTCAACTTTCCATTGCACGTGGGAGTGCCGAAGTTTGTAAGGGAACAAATGTTACAGTCAATTCTGTTTTGCCTGGTCCCACACTTTCCGAAGGGGTAGAAGAATTCATCGATGCCCTAGCCAAAGAAAAGGGAAAATCGAAGGATGAGATGGCAAGGGATTTCATCCGGGAAAATAGACCTTCTTCTCTTGCGGGAAGATTTGCCAAACCGGAAGAGATCGCAAACGTAATTGTTTTTTTGGCCAGTGACCTTGCTTCCATGATTAATGGAGCCTCTGTCAGAGCTGATGGTGGGGTTTATAAATCGATTTAAAATGGAAGGGAGGCGGCAGTTCTTTCTAAATTTGGGAAAAGAGATTTTGCTTCATTTACAGAAAACTGCCAAATTTCGATGCTGGAACCAGTATGAAAGAATATGACATCATTGTCATTGGTGCGGGCGCGGGAACCAAACTGGTCACCCCACCCTCCAAAATTGGCAAACGAGTGGCTGTGTTTGAAAAAGAAACCCCCGGCGGGACTTGCCTCAACCGAGGTTGTATCCCATCGAAAATGGTGATTTACCCTTCGGAACTCATTCGTCTCTCAGAGGGAACGGAAAAGTTTCCTGTATTTTTCAAAGAAAAACCCGTAGCCGATGTGACTCAAATATTCCAGCGAGTGAACGAAACAGTAAAACAAGATTCTGATTCCATTCCGATCGCCTACGACAAAAATCCAAATATAGATTATTATCCCAAACAAGTTCGGTTTATAGACAATCGGATTCTATCCGATGGCAAAGAAACTTATACCGCCAAACATATATTCATTGTTACAGGGACTAGACCCAATATCCCAGAAATTCCCGGATTAAAGGAAACTCCCTTTTGGACATCGAGAGAAGCTCTATCACCGGACAAGTTTCCGAAATCACTGATTATCATCGGTGCTGGATTTATCTCTTTGGAACTCGGAGCTGCCTATCAGGCTTACGGTTGCCAAGTGACAGGACTTACAAGAACAGACGTTTTGCGATCAGCCGATGGAGAGATCAAAAACGAATTAAACAAACATTTACCCTTCCCGATTGAATCTCATTACCAAATTGAAAAAATAGAACACAAAGATGGATTGTTTACCGTAACAGGAAAAACGGCAGACGGAAAATCTACAATTCATTCCGCCGAACGTCTGCTAGTAGCAACAGGAATCCGACCAAACACCGATGACTTAGGATTAGAACATACAAAGATCCAAACTAACTCGAGTGGCTATATCCAAGTGAGTGATACCTTAGAAACCACAGAACCTGGAATTTATGCCTTTGGTGATGTGATCGGTCGTTATTTTTTCAGGCATAGTGCCAACTTTGAAGGGGAGTATCTCTTTGACCATTTGTATGGAACAAAAACCAATCTTCCGATCCATTACCCACCGATGCCAGAAGCTGTCTTCACTCACCCGCAAATTGCCAGTGTGGGTTTTACAGAAGAAGAACTCATCCAAAAACAAATTCCTTATTACAAGGGAGTAAACCCTTATTCCTCCAGTGCAACCGGAATGGCTAGAATGTCCGATTCTGGTTTTGTGAAAGTTCTTGTTTCCAAGGAGACAGAACAAGTGATAGGTGCCCATATCATCGGGGACGAAGCAGCAAACCTCATCCACCAAATCCTTCTTGGTATGTATCTAAAGGCAAAGTTGGATGATTATTTAGGAATGATCTACATCCATCCCGCCATTTCTGAAATTACAAGAAATGCATTCCGTAAAGTAAAAGAAGAAAAACTAAAAGGGACAAAATGAAAAAGTTTTTATTCAATCGTTACGATAAAGAAACCTTAAAAAAACGTGTGGAAAGTGACACAAGGGAACGCCGAGTCATTTCCTTCTACCGATATGTAAAGATCGAAGACCCTCTTCAATTTCGAGATCAACTTTATGATGCCTTCGAGGATTTAGGAATTTTGGGAAGAATTTATTTAGCAAAAGAAGGAATCAATGCCCAATTTTCGATTCCCACTGAAAACTATGATTTACTTCGCACCGCAGTGGATTCCATTCCCGAACTAAACCAAATTTATTTTAACGATGCAGTGGAAGATAAAAAAGAAAGTTTCATCAAACTCGCCATTAAGGTTCGCAAAAAAATAGTGGCCGATGGTTTGGATGATTCCCAGTTTGATCCTTCTGATGTGGGAACCCACCTAACACCATTAGAATTTCATGATGCGTTACAAGAACCTGGGGTCATCGTTGTAGACCTTCGAAACAATTATGAATCAGAAGTGGGACATTTTGAAAATGCCATCCTTCCAGATGTGGGAACCTTTAGAGAAGAACTACCACTTGTAGAAGATCTTTTAAAAGAGGATAAGGACAAAAAAATCCTACTCTACTGCACAGGTGGAATTCGCTGCGAAAAAGCAAGTGCCTATTTAAAGTATAAAGGTTATTCTAAGGTGCACCAATTACAAGGTGGGATCATCAATTATGCCAAGGCTGTTCAAGATGCGGGAGTCCCTTCCAAATTCAAAGGTAAAAATTTTGTTTTTGATGACAGGTTAGGAGAAAGGGTAACGGATGATATCCTTACCGTTTGTTATGTTTGTGGGAAACCGAGTGACCGCCATACCAACTGTGCAAACCTCGGTTGCCATGTCCTTCTTGTCCAGTGTGAGGATTGTTCCAAAGAACTTCTAGGTTGTTGCTCTGAAGAATGTAAAAATATAATTTTGCTTCCCGAAGAAACACAAAAAAACCTAAGAAAAGAAAACATCAAAAACAAAAAGTACCCAACACACCACCTAACAAGAAAACTAGTAGGAAAATAAATGCAAAAATATGCAATCGAACTCGAAGGTTTAGAAAAAACATACGGGAGTGGAGTGAAGGCCCTTCGTTCCATCGACTTAAAAGTGGAAGCTGGAGATTTTTTTGCCTTACTTGGGCCAAACGGTGCAGGAAAATCTACGACCATAGGAATTTTGAGCTCTCTTATCAATAAAACAGGAGGGAAAGTCAAAATCTTCGGAACTGATATTGACACTCAACCTGACCTTGCCAAAAGCTTTCTTGGGATTGTTCCCCAAGAATTTAATTTTGGAATTTTTGAGGCAGTGGAACAGATTCTCATCAACCAAGCTGGTTTTTACGGTATCCCTTACAAAGAAGCCAAAGAAAAAGTAGAATACTATTTAGAAAAACTTTCACTTATCGACAAACGAAAGTCAGCCGCCGGCCAACTCAGCGGAGGCATGAAACGAAGGCTTATGATTGCACGTGCCCTTGTCCACGATCCAAAACTATTAATTTTAGATGAACCCACAGCAGGTGTAGACATAGAAATCCGTAGATCCATGTGGGATTTTTTAAAGGAACTGAACCAAGCAGGTAAAACCATCATCCTTACAACCCATTACCTGGAAGAAGCGGAATCTCTTTGTAAAAACATCGCAATCATTGACAAAGGGGAAATTGTCGAAAATACATCGATGAAAAAACTCCTCCACCGTTTGGACAAAGAAACCTTTATCATCGATTTGAAAAAATCCATCAAATCCAAACCCATGTCAAAAAAATTCAGCTGGGAATGGTTAGACGATCATAGTTTAGAAGTGCAATTGGATAAAAAAGAATCGGTAAACCAGCTATTTACGGAACTGACAAAACTAAACTTAGAAGTTTTGAGTCTTAGAAACAAATCCAACCGACTAGAAGAACTATTCTTATCATTAACAGGAAAAAACTAATTATGTGGAAACAAAACTTCACAGCCCTACATACCATTGTGAGAAGAGAATGGATTCGAATCATTCGGATTTGGGTGCAAACTCTTATCCCACCAGTCATTACGATGGCCTTATATTTTTTAATCTTTGGAGAACTTGTCGGACGCCAAATTGGAAAAATTGGAGATTTTACTTATATTGAATTCATTGTACCTGGACTCATTATGATGAGTGTCATCACGAATTCTTATAACAATGTGGTATCTTCATTTTTCTCAAGTAAGTTCCAAAGAAACATTGAAGAGTTACTCGTATCCCCCACATCACCTTATACAATCGTCATTGGTTATACGTTTGGTGGAGTGGTTCGAGGTATCTTTGTGGGAATTTTAGTCACCCTCACTTCCCTGTTTTTTACAAACCTTAGATTCCATAATCCTTTTGTGATCGTCATTACCATTCTGATGACTTCAATTTTGTTTTCTCTTGGTGGGTTTGCCAACGCCCTTTTTGCCAAAAAGTTTGATGATGTGACCATCATTCCCACTTTTATCCTAACCCCGCTCACTTACCTTGGCGGTGTGTTTTATTCGATAAAGAACTTACCTGAATTTTGGCAAACCGTTTCTTTTTGTAATCCAATTCTATATATGGTGAATTTATTTCGGTATGGGTTTATTGGTGTTACCGATGTAAATTTATACTTTTCTTTTGGATTCATCACTCTACTTTCAGGATTACTTTTTTGGATCAATGTGAGGTTAATGAAAATTGGTTATGGCATCAGAAACTAAAGAATCAAGACTCAGCAGGATGGAAAAAATCCTGAAGGAAAAGTTCCGACCAAGTTCCCTTTCCCTTCGAGACGTATCCCTCGAACATGCGGGGCATCCCGGAATGACTAAAGATTCGAAAGAAACTCATTTCCGTTTGCAAATGGTGTCCTCGTTATTTTCCGGAAAATCCACTGTCGAAAACCACCGATTGGTCTACGCCGAACTCGGAGAAGAATTTAAGAAAGGCCTCCATGCATTGGAAATGGATCTTTCTGCCCCATAGCCCAGTCTAATAGATATGACCAAACCAGTTCTCATCAGCTTTAAACTTTGCCCCTATGTCCAAAGATCTGTCATCAACCTACTCGAAAAAAAAGTGGATTACGATATCAAGTACATTGACCTCGCAAACAAACCCGATTGGTTTTTAAAGATATCACCTTTTGGAAAAGTTCCCGTCTTACAAGTAGGAGACGATGTGATTTTCGAATCCGCAGTCATCAATGAATATCTAGATGAAACAAGCACACCTGCCCTCCATCCGAAAGACCCCATTCAAAAAGCAAAACACCGCTCCTGGACAGAATTTGCAAGTGCCCTTCTCGTGGACCAATATGGATGGACCATGGCCAAAGAAAAATCGGACTCCGATAAAAAACGCGAAGAGCTCCTTTCCAAATTCAAAATTCTAGAAGCTGGTTTGCCGGCGTTGGAAAGCAAAACACTGTATTTTGCCGGAGAGAAAATGCACTTAGTGGACACTGCTTTTGCCCCATTTTTTATGAGGTTACAATTTTTGGCAGACCACAAACCGGAACTCTACTTACTAAAAGATTTTCCTAAAATTACAAAATGGAGTGAAACTCTACTTTCATTGCCATCGGTAAAGAATTCTGTTTTACCGGAAGTGCCTAAAGAATATCTTGAATTTATCAAAGCCCACCATTCCTGGATGGGAGGAATACTATAGGATGACAATCCCAGAAATCCAAAAGAAAATTGAAGATGGCCTACCCGGCTCTAAAGTGGAAATTCTTGATCCCTATCGGGACGGAGTCCATATCAAGGCAGTGGTTACCTTTTCTGGTTTTTCCGGCAAAGGTCTCATTGAACAACACCGTATGGTGTATGCCACTTTGAAAGATGAATTAAAAGAAGAAATCCATGCATTGGCATTGGAAACTAGGAGCGAATAACCATGGAACAAGAGTTAAAGGATAAAATTGAATCCTTAATCAAATCAGAAAACGTGTTTCTATTTATGAAAGGAACACCGGAAATGCCACAATGTGGATTTTCTGCAGGAGTTGTCACAACTCTCAAACAACTCGGAATCCCTTTTGGATCATTTAATGTTCTTTCTGATATGAAAATCAGAGAAGGAATCAAAGAATTCACAAACTGGCCTACCATTCCACAACTCTATATCAAGGGTGAATTTGTGGGTGGTCATGACATCACCATACAAATGGCTCAGTCCGGTGAACTGACAAAAAAAGCAGGATAATTTCGAATGATTCGCCTCTACCAATATGATACTTGCCCCTACTGCCAAAGAGTGATTCGCGCTGCGGAATCGCTTGGGCTTGTCGTGGGAAAAGACATAGAATACGTAGAGGCTTTTCAAGGAACTCCTGGTCGAGCAGAAGTAGTCAGGCTAGGAGGGCAATCCCAAGTCCCATTCCTTGTGGATGGCAATGTCCAGATGTATGAATCTGCCGACATCATCGCCTATTTAAGATCCAAATATTCTTAAAAAATCTTTTCTTTATGAATACAGTTCGAAATAAATTGCTTACGTTTCGGACGAAGCCTTCTTTACGCACATCTTACAACAAATATAGTATCATAGTTTTAGGATAAACCCATTGATCACTGGATCAATCGATCAATGAAAGCCCAGTAAATCTAAAATTTTATCCCCAACAAACCTTGGTTTGCCGGAGTATGGAAACTCATGGATATAAAGCACTGGATTGAAATTGATTTCTAGAATGGCGTAGGTTTTTACATTCGGTTTTGATTCAATCTGAGAAGAGATGATATCGATCCCACAAATCATAGCCCCAGCCGCTTTGGCCGCAGAGACAGCAATGGCTTTAAAATCCGGATGTACATTGTCCGTTACATCTAATGAATCCCCACCTGTAGAAATGTTGGAATTTTTTCTAAGAAAGATTTGTTCTCCTGAACTAGGAATGGATCCAAAATTTAAACCTTGGTCTTTTAGAATTTGTAATTCCACTTCCGACATTTGAATTTTTTCCAATGCGGTTTTATGGCCTTCGCCCCGTCTCGGGTCTTCATTCTTTTTTAAAATCAACTCCCGAATTGAACTTTTTCCATCCCCTGTCACGTTTGCCGGCACTCGGTTACAAACGGCGATCACTTCCTCCCCAAGAACTAAAAATCGATATTCAGGCCCTTCAATAAATTCTTCAATGATGATAGAATTAGAAAGTCCAAGAGCAATTTTTACAAAAGATGTAAACTTATCTAAACTATCTCCCGGTTCGGAGATTCCGATTCCTAGTCCAAAGTTGGTTGTCACAGGCTTTATCACTTTCTTTTTATCTAAAAAGAAAGTGTAGTCGGCAAGGGCTTCTTCCAAATTCGAATAATTTCGGCCAACGGGAACACGAATCCCATTTTCCTTTAACACAAGTTTAGAGGCGATTTTATTCTCCATAACGAGGTAGGTCATCAAACTATCGAGTCTTGTTTTACTTGCCTCCTTGACAAATTCAGAATGATTTCCTTGTATGAGCCGAAGGAAATTTTCCTTTCGGTCTACCATCTCAACTTGGATCCCGCGAGCTAATGCATCTCGAATGATGATCTGTGTGGAAATTTCTAAATCTTCAAAGCCAGAAGGTAATGGTTTTGTATCCGTCACTTCAAACCCCACTACAAAGTTTTAAGGGTTTGATTTGAATGGGTTTTTGATTTTTCTTTAAATTGCTGCCTTCTAAGTTTTCTATCTTTTGTTGTTCGTAAATGGATTGTTCACTTAAATCTTCATAATACTTCACAAGATTTGGTGGAAGTGGGTAATTCAGAAGTTCTTCTTTATGCAATTTAGCAAGAGTTAGTCCAAAGTCTCGAAAACTAGATTTATGAATTTCTAAATCAAGTTCAGACATAGTAGAACCAAGTTGGCTAGGATCATTCCATTTTTCCCAAAGACTTTCCCAGGCTTTGCTATAGGGGCCATTTGCATCATTGTCATCTAAAAGATCAGCGATAGGTTGGATTTCGACAAAAAGTTGGTATGTCAAATCCCGAAGGTTCATCTCTTCTCCGAGAAATTTAATTTTAGTTTCCTCTTTTCTACCGAACCAAGTGGTGACCTCTTGGTTTTTTCTCCAATCCGCCATTTCCACCAAATCAGCTTTAGGTGATTCATTCAACATACAATAAAGAAGAACCATATGTAAAAAATAGAGTCTATTTTCCTCGACACCGATCGCTGAAAATGGATCCAAATCTAGAAGTCTAATTTCTAAATACTCCACACCCCGTTCCACAAGAGCATCCACTACGCGTTCATCTCCTTTTGGAACCTGTTTTGGTCGAACAAGAGAATAGTATTCATTTTCCAATTGTAGGATATGGTCATTCAACTGGTTGGTTGGTTTTCCATTGAACGCTTTGTAAGGAGTGTAGGATTTGGAAACCACCTGACACATATCAGAAGCATATTCTTCTAAAGAATTTACAGAGATAGGATATTTTCCCTGTACTTTACTTGTATAACCAATACTAGATAGGCGAAGGGTTGTAGCAAAGTCTGATTTTAAAGTTTTAGAATCTCGTTTTTTGATTTGTTTGGATTCTTCCGTAAAAGTAACATCTGTTAAACTAGATGACCCAAATAAATACAATAAGGCAGGCGAAATTCTATAAAAGTTACGAATGGTATCAAAATAAATCTGCGATTTGGTTGTTGGAGCCAAAGGTTTTTTAAAACGTTTTTCAGAGACGACAGACAACATACAAGTGTCGAAAGAAATATTGTAATGCACTCCCGAAATGGTTTGCATCTTTTTTCCATACCTATGGCCCAGACCATTCCGATAGATGGTTTTTTTTCGACCTTCTATAGAAGTTCCATAGTTTCCTACTTCAATTTTGTTTTCTGTTGGTAAAACCGGAGGCATACTAAAAGGCCAAAGGTATTCGGAACCCAAGCGGCTTGCCGTAAAAGCATGTAACTCTGTGAGTTCTCGTAAGGCATCAGGAATGGATTTGTGAACATTCGTTGCATATTCAATTTGTGCTTCGGCAAAATCTGTTTTAATCAAAGGATGGGTCAGACTTGATCCGAGTGATTTGGGATGAGGAGTGGATGCCAGCTGAGATTTTCCATCTACCCTGGCACTTTCCCTCTCTAATCCATGTTTGGCGCTTAGCAAACAAGCTCTGTATTCTTCTGATAATAATGTACGTGTTGAATTTTTTTTAGTCGATGTTAATAACTTTGATTTCATGGTTTAAAAACCTAAAGGGACTCCTTCCCCTTTGGGATCGGACACGCCAATGAGGCGGTCACCCTCTCTCGTCACGGCAAATACTTTCGCACGATGCCTAATATATTGGACTTGATAAAATGGTAATTCCGATTGTGGAAAGGAGTCTTTTATTTCTGGATCTAAAAAAATCCGATCGGGTTGGAATTGATGGTGGATCCTAGGATAAGCTACACTTTCGTAAAGGCTTTCTTTCTGAATCAAATACCGGTAAAGAGTATTAAAAATAGAGGTTGGGATTTGGGAACCACCGGGGGCCCCAATCACCATTTTGGTTTTGCCTGCAGCGTCCAGAAGGATGGTCGGGCTCATACTGGAAAGTGGAGTTTTCCCTGGTTCTATGGCATTGGCCTTCGAACCCACAAGTCCATAGAGATTCGGAACACCTGGCGCCACAGCAAAATCGTCCATGGTATTGTTTAGAACAAGGCCAGTTCCTGGAACCATCTGGCCTGCTCCAAAAATTCCATTTACTGATTGGGTTGTGGATACTGCATTCCCATCTTTGTCCAAAATGGAGATATGAGTGGTATTGTAAGACTCTTGTTTTTGTTTTTCCTCTTTAGATTCGGGCCAACTCCCTGAGACTATTTTCTTTTCGATCTCACTAGTTTCTTCTTTGGCATAACTTGCAGATAAAAGTTTAGACACAGGAACCGTTGTAAAACTCGGATCTCCGCCAAGGTCTGCCCGGTCACGGTACGCCACTCGCATAGCTTCCGTAATACGAATCATCTCACCAACGTTTCCCTTCGGAAAAGTATTTCTTTTTTGCATTTCCGAATAGAGGTTCATCATAGTGACCAGATGAACTCCAGAACTAGGAGGTGGCATAGTAAGAACCGTATGTCCCCAAGTAGAAGAAACTAAAGGATCACTCAGCTTTACTTGGTAGTTTTTAAAATCATCACTAGTAATAAAATTTTCGTATTCAGAATAATACTTAGAAACGAGTTGGATGGTCTCTCCATCGAGGAATTCCTTATCAGAATTTTCAACAATCCGTTCCAATGTTTTGGCAAGATCTTCCTGCACGAGAAGTTCTCCTTCTCGAATGGCTCTGTTATCAATCCCAAAAACTTTTTTCATGGCTAAATTCATATCAGGCCAAGTTTTAGAAATCGCATTTGCCAAATCTCCATAGACAGAAAACCCATTTTTCGCATAACGAATAGCAGGTGCAATTACGGCATTCAGTGGTAACTTTCCATGTTGTTTTTGGATTGCTAAAATCCCTTGCACCGTTCCAGGCACTCCAGCACTATAAGCACCTTTTAAAGTTTTACCAGGAATCACAGAACCGTCTGGATTTAAGTAAAACGAGGAAGTTCCTTTTTTTGGTGAACGTTCTCTAAAGTCATAAGCCCATTTCCCTTTTTGTGGTAAATGAATGATGGCAAAACCTCCACCGAATAAACCCGTGGAATGGGGGCGAAGGACGGAAATGGCAAAACTTGAGGCAGCAAATACATCCACAACATTTCCCCCTTGTTTCCAAACTTCCATTCCTGCCTGTGAGGCCAAAGGATGGTCGGAAGAAATGATGATCTCTTTTCCAGAAAATTCATAACGAGACCGTTTTTCTGCAGAACCTTCAATTTGCGGGATCTGAAGGGCAACCTCTTCTTTTCCAGAAAACGATTCCTTTAAGAAAGGAATCGTCTCACAACTGTTAAACAGGAATAGAAAGAGGAAAAGGAAAGGAAAGGGAAATCGAAAGTTCAATCGAAAATCCCCATTTGCATTTTTGCTTCTTCACTGGCCATGGCCCGAGGTTCCCATTTGGGATTCCAAACCACATGGACAACAGCTTCATTAATTCCATCCACTCGGAGGGCATGGTTTTCGATGTCTTGTTTCATTTGTGGACCGGCAGGGCATGCAAGAGAGGTATAGGTCATGGTAATGTCTGCCTTTTCCCCTTCCACTTTGATATCATAAATCAAACCAAGTTCAATCAGAGAAATGCCAATTTCTGGGTCCTCTACCATACGAACACTGTGGAAAACTTCCCATTCCTTTTCTGTTTCTGGATCACGAATCATAAATACCCTCTTTGCATTTTAATAAGGTCTGCCAAGGAAGCAGGCCACAACGATAACGACCGGGATGATTGCGAAGGACTGTAAAAAAGGATAACTCTTCCTTGTCTTCAATCAAACAAGAATCCTCACCATCCAAAAATTTTTTCCGGTTCTCTAAGTAAGACTGGAATTGGTTCGGATCTAGTTTGGATTTATTTTTAAAAAGAAATCCTGCGGCAGCAGCACAAATGGAACAAGATTCACCACCGAGTCCGAGAATTTGGATGGAATGATTTTTTTCTATCTTGTAATAAATATAAATCTCATCACCACAAAGGGGATTTAGTCCTTTCAATGTTTGGAAAGGGACAGAAGGTTTCTCCCATAACCCGTAAGATTTCCATTTTAGGAAATCTTCGAACTTACTTTCTTGCGACACGACCAAATATCGATTTCACTTTGTCAATGGAATGTACGAGAGCATCGATATCTTCTTTTGTATTGTATAAATAGAACGATGCACGACAAGTTCCAGGAATTGATAATTGTTTCATCAGTGGTTGGCAACAGTGGTGACCCACTCGAATGGCCACACCTTCTTCATCTAATATGGATCCAACATCATGAGGGTGGATTCCTTCCATCGTAAAGGATACAACCCCTCCTCTTTTGTCTAAATCTTCTGTTCCATAAATATGAAGGCCACCAATTCGGTTCAGTTTTTCCAAAGCATACTCGGTTAACATCCGTTCGTGTTCTTTGATGTTCTTCATTCCTACGTTTTGAAGGTAATCCAATGCATGGCTAAAACCAATGACTCCGGCAATATTCGGAGTTCCCGCTTCTAATTTTGCAGGGAGGGCCGCATAAGTAGAATTTTCTAACTCTACCGATTCGATCATATCCCCACCACCAAGCCAAGGGGGCATAACTTCTAAAATTTCTTCTTTTCCGAAAAGAACTCCCACACCGGTAGGCCCAAGCATCTTATGCGCTGAAAATGCATAGAAGTCTACATCCATATCCACCAAATGGATGGGCATATGACATGCTGCTTGTGCTCCATCAACTAGAACTTTTGCACCCACTTGGCGAACCCGATCAATAATCCTTGTTAGGTCATGAATCGTTCCTGTTACATTGGACATCTGGCTTATGGCGACTAATTTTGTTCGTTTGGTAATGATTTCGTTTAAATTGGATAAATCGTAAGTTGTATCTTCGTTAATGGGAATGAATTTTAAAAAAGCTTTTTTTTCTAAGGCCAACATCTGCCAAGGAACCAAATTCGAATGGTGTTCCTGGACGGATAAAACAATCTCATCTCCCTCAGTGATATTGGTTCGGCCCCAGGTCTGTGCCACTAAGTTGATGGCATCTGTTGTCCCACGAGTGAAAATAATTGCCTTAGCACATTGAGCCTGGAAAAAATGAGATGTTTTGATCCGAGTGCGTTCAAAAAGTTCGGTTGCATGTTGGGATAAATAATACACTCCCCGGTGGATGTTGGCATTGTCGTTTGTATAATAGTGATTCGTTGCATCAATCACCGACTGTGGTTTTTGTGAAGAGGCACCATTGTCTAAGTATACAAGAGGTTTGCCATTTGGCAAAGTGCGAGACAAAATAGGAAAATCCTTTCGGATTTGGTAAGGATCTAAACTCATACCGCCTCCAAATCTACTTCCAAATCGGTTCCATTCACACGAACAGGAAAAATCACAAGTGGTTCTGTCGCAGGTAAGGCCAAAACATTACCGTTCCGAACATCAAATTTTGCAAAATGCCTAGGACAGGTAATGACAGAACCTTCCAATTTCCCACAGGAAATTTCTTCCCCGTCATGAGTACACGAATCTTCAAAAGCAAAGTATTCCCCATCCACTTTTGTCAGAACCACATTGAAATGGCGAGTTTTTACAACTACCAAACTGCCTTCAGTGACTTCAGAAACGGAGATTAATTTTTTAAAGGCCATCATTTGCCTCCCACGAGAATCTCTTTGATCTCAGATTCCAAAGACAACTTTACTTCATCAGAAAATCCAATGGAATGAATGGTTTCTCCGTAAAAGGCAGTCACAAGTAAGGACTTAGATTCTTCTGGTGTGAGACCACGTGACAAAAGATAAAAATACTGTTCTTCATCTATATCACCAACGGTCGCACCATGAGTGCAAGAAACATCCTCTGCCAAAACCTCTAATTTCGGATTGGCTTCTGCCCTTGCTTTTTTATTCAAGGATAAATTAAATGATTCTTGGTGTGCCGTCACCTTTTTCAAGTTCGGTGGGATAATCAGATTTCCTGTAAAAATATGATGTGCCTTGTCAGTCACAATGGCTTTATAACTGATTTTACTCGTGGTAAAATCGGCATGGTGGAACATTTCCATATCTAAATCTTTTAAATTTCTCCCACCTAGAGCTGACACTCCGTCCACTGTCACTTCAGCCCCTTTCCCAAGTAGATGGGCATGTAAAAATAGTTTAGAACGAAAGCCCCCCATCGGGTAATGGTGGTATTTTACTTGCGAATCATTATGGCCGAGGATACAAACATTTCGAAACCGGTAAAGATCTAGGTCACTGGACTCACGGTCTAAAATTTCTAAATAAGAAGAATCATCGGCAATGTAAAAATCCAAAGAAGTAGTGAGATGTAAATCTTCTGAAGAATGATGATTTTGAAATCTAATCTGAGTTTTGGAAGTTTTTCCTTTGGTGAGGTAAAATATTCTTACAGAATGTTTTGGTTTATCACCTTCTTCTTCAAAAGAAAAATCAGTTTCTCCTTCCTCGAGTAAAATGATTTCATAATAAGGAGCTAATACCAAATTAAGGTAAGCAAAATAATCTTTTGGAGTGTATTTTAAAATATCCGCAAGTAACGAATGAATTTTCTCTTCAGATAACGAATGTTCTACCGTATTTTCTTCCGACGTAGAAACATTTGGACTTATTTCTTTTGGATCAAACTGTAACTCTTTCCAATCCACAGAACCAATGGGAAATTTTCGCCAAGACTCTTCCGAATCTTTGGGTATAACAAGTTCGTTCCAAGTTTCTAATAGAGAAGTATAAAATTGAGTGTATCTTTCTTTTGTCAGAACCAATCGATTTTTTGTGAGTGAGGAATTCATTTGACCCCTTCTCTCTCCAAAATCCAATCGTATCCCACTTCCTCTAATTTTAAGGAAAGGTCTTTGCCACCTGTTTCTAAAATTCGTCCGTCAGCAAACACGTGTACAAAATCAGGTACAATATAATTAAGCATCCTTTGGTAGTGAGTAATGAGTAAAATGGAACGTTCCGGATTTCTATTGGAATTGATTCCTTCAGAAACAATTCGTAATGCATCAATATCCAAACCAGAATCAGTTTCATCCAAAATGGACAAAATGGGTTTGAGTAAACTCATCTGCAAAATTTCAGCACGTTTTTTTTCACCACCAGAAAACCCATCATTCACATAACGCCCGATAAATGATTGAGGGACTTCCAACAGATCCATGGACTGTTTTAATTCTTGTTTGAATTCTTTGACGGGAACTTCTTTTCCCCGATGCGCTTTGAGAATTGACTTTAGAAAATTTCCAATGGTAACCCCAGGAAGGGAAGTTGGGTATTGGAAGGACAAAAAGAGTCCAAGCCTTGCCCTTTCATCGGTTGTTTTATTTAAAATGGACTCTCCCTTAAAGAGGATATCTCCAGAAGTGATCGTATATTTCGGATGTCCAAGAATGACATTGGAAAGTGTGCTCTTTCCTGACCCATTGGGTCCCATAATGGCATGAACCTCTCCGGGCCCGATGGTGAGATTGACTCCCCGGAGGATCGTTTTGTCCCCTACATTAGCGTGTAGAGATTTTATTTCGAGAATAGCGGACAAGGTGGTATCCTGTTTTGTATGTATTTAGAATGATTCTATAATTTAGACGAATCCCTTCTACCAGGAAAAAGCACCACTCAAAAAAAACAAGATTCTATTCCGACCAACCTACCTGGGCAATTAGGATCTTTCCGTTCATCAAAGAGAAGGTAAAGATCACATATTGGTTTTGGTTGGATATATCGTAAAGTGGATACGTAACTCCCCATTTTTTGCGGAACCGTTCCGACTCTTCTTTATGTTTCAAAAAGTATGGTTTCCAAGCGTAGTTGTTCCCAATTTGGCGGGATCTTTCTAAATACCCACCGTTCATCCTGTCCAAATCATAAGTAGGAGTGATTTGGTAACCTTCTGCATCACAGACAAAGACTTTCAGGATTTCTCTCGGCAAGGCACTTAGGATTTGCCCAAATCGGTAGGAAAAATCCTCCTCTTTGACATCGGAAAGTTCATAAAATAGGTCTTGGAGTTGGTCAATGATCCGTTGTTCCCTAATTCCCTTTTCCCTTAGTTCGTTCGAACGAACACTGGAGAAGTTTTCGAGTACGGTTTTCATTTTATCAGAGAAAGTATTGCGATTGAGAAAATGGGAATTCGGTGTCGAGAAATAGAAACCTTGCAAGAGATTGGCACCCATCGAAAGAGCCAGGTTAACCTCTTCTTCCGTCTCTATCCCTTCAAAAAGAAGTTGGCTTCCGAGTTTTTGAGACATTTCCGAAATGGCACCAAGGACTTGTTTGAATGAATTTTTATTCAAACTCTCGCGCATGATGCGAATGTCGACTTTCATAATGTCGGGGTGTAAATACCCAATTCGCTCTAAATTGGAAAACCCCGTTCCCAAATCATCAATGGCGATTTTGAGTCCATAGTCCCGAAAGATTTGGACAATTTGGATGAGGCGGTCAATCGAACCGTCAAATTCATCTTCGGTGATTTCAATCACCACTTGGTTGCGATCGATTCCGTATTTTTCAATGAGTTGGATGATATGAAAGTTTTCGGCAAAAAGATCGGTATGGTGCACACGGGAAAGAAAGTTCGGCATCATGTTAAAAAAGAGTTTGGTGCGAAGGTTACTCTCTTTTAAGGTTTTGACTGCCTTTTCCCTAAGGATGCGGTCAATATTATAAACAGGAACCGGATCCTGATCCCGATTGTGGAAAAGACCGCCGAGAGATTCATAGGTGTTTTCCTTAGGATTGAACTGTCTACCCAAGACTTCATAGGCAGAAATAGACCGATTGATGGCATTGACGATGGGTTGGAAATGAGGGACAAAATATGTCTCGTTCCAAAACTGGTTTCCTTCCGTTGATTCCGCTGTGAACATGGTTCCTTTTCGTCCAGCCTAGAACCCGGAAGAAAACTGACAAGTCAAAATCCCTAAATTTGAGACAATCCAAAGGAATATTGACCTATATTTTACACAAATATGTCAATCTGACTTAAATTGTATACCCATCCGGAACCGCCGTATGCCTTGGAACCACAATGATTCCTTCTCGGATCCGCACATATTCATCCTCATATTCTTGGAGGTTCTGTTCGTTTAACAGCCGAACATTGGCTCCGATGGCGCAGTCTTTGTCGACAATTGTCCGTCGTATTTCGCAGTTAGGCCCAATCCCAATGGGGATCTTCCCTGACTTCCGGTCAAAATAACCATAGTGGTCAAGACCCATAATGATGGAGTCGTAGATCTTTGTTCCTGATGCGATGAGTTGGCGCACCCCAATGATGGAACGGTGCACCTCACATTGGTTTAAGATGGTTCCTTCTGAAATGAGAGCTTGGTTCACTACAGCGTGGATGATTTTGGATGGAGGAAGGGCTCGTGCTCTCGTGTAAATGGGAGTTTTTTCTAAGTATAAATTGAACTTAGGAATATGATCAGTTAACATCAAGTTGGCTTCATAAAAGGCTTTGATGGTCCCAATGTCTTCCCAATAACCATCGTAAGTATAAGCCTTCACTTTTCTTTCGCGGATGGCTTTCGGCAAAATTTCTTTCCCGAAGTCAGCCATATTGCGATCTTCTAAAACATCAATCAGTGTGGTCGTGTTAAAAATATAAATCCCCATATTCGCAAGGAAGTTCCCATTTTTTGTCCGACAAGATTCGACTTGAGAGATGTCTTGTGGTTTTTCTATGAACTCTTGGATGAACCCACCCACTCCCGCCTTCACAATCCCAAGCCCATAAATTTGGTCTTCAGGGATGGCATTGGTTGCTACGGAAATTTCTGTTTCGGGATCCATTAGATGGCTCTGCATAAAGTCAGAAAGATCCATATTGTAAAGTTGATCCCCAGAAAGGATAAGAACGTATTTGGGTTTTTGTTCCCTGATATAAGGCAAAACCTTTCTTACGGCATCTGCTGTTCCTTCAAACCAATTGGCACTGGATACCGTTTGTTCGGCAGCAATGATCTCCACAAAACTCTTTTGGTGGATATTATTTGTCGCATAAGTTCTGTTGATATGTCTGTTGAGTGAGTAAGAATTAAACTGCGTGAGGATAAAGATCTTTTCAAAACCGCTGTTCAGTGAATTCGAAATGGGAATGTCGATGAGTCGGTATTTTCCACCAAAACTCACAGCTGGTTTGGATCTTTTTTCGGTAAGCGGTAATAAACGAGTTCCTTTTCCCCCACCTAAGATGATGGTTAAAACTTCATCTTTTTTGAGGATGAAGTCTACACAATCAATAGAGTCTTCTTGAAATCGCATACCTTCCCTTGTAATCCAATGAGAGGAAAAAGCAAGAAAAGGTTAAAAAGATTTCTATTTTTTTAATAGAACTTCTAAGATTTGTTTTCCATCCATTTTTCCTGTGTATGGATTGATCGCACGTTCTGGATGGGGCATCATTCCTAGAACGTTTCCAGCTTCATTACAAATCCCTGCGATATCATTTAAAGATCCATTGGGGTTTTGTTTGTAACGAAAGACTACCTGGCCATTTTTTTCTAATCGTTCTAAAGTTTGGGAGTCAGCAAAGTACGCCCCTTCTCCATGAGCAATGGGAATGGAAAGTGTTCCTTTGATTTCCTTTGCAATTTTGTTTTCGGAAACGGGAATGAGATCCACATCCTTACAAATATACTTTAAAGTTCGGTTATGAAGTAAAGCACCGGGAAGGAGTCCTGACTCGGTAAGGATTTGAAATCCATTACAAACACCTAATACCTTTCCCCCTTGGTTTGCATATTTGACAACAGAATCCATGGCATTTGAAAACTTTGCCATAGCCCCGCATCGTAAATAATCCCCAAAGGAAAATCCGCCTGGCAAAACCACAAGGTCAGGAGTATCAGAAAAGGATTCTTTGTACCAAGTATAATCGACCTTGGCTCCAAATTCAGATTCAAGAACGGATCCCACATCCTTATCACAGTTGGATCCAGGAAAGGTAACCACTCTTACCTTCATACTTTCTCCACAACCAACCGGTAAGTTTCAATCACTTGGTTCACAAGTAAAGATTCACAAATTTCTTTTGCTGAAATTTCCGCATCTGCTTGAGAACTGGCACTAATTTTCATTTCGATGTATTTCCCCACTCTTAGGTCAGAGATCAAATTTTTCCCTTGGTCATGAAGGGTGCGGAGAACGGTTTGGCCTTGCGGGTCAAGAACCGATTCTTTGAGGGTAACATTTATTTTTGCGACAAACATAGGGTGATTTTATCTTCCAATTCCAAGTATTTTTTACGTAGTTCTAGGATCAAGGATTCGGGCAAAGCGGGAGCGGGAGGATTTTTGTCCCAATCTGTAGATTCGAGCCAATTCCTTAGGATTTGTTTATCAAAACTGGCGGGAGTTTTGCCTAGCTCGTAAGTGGAGCCGTCCCAATACCGCGAAGAATCCGGAGTGAGGATTTCATCAATTAAGATGGGTTTTCCGTCAATGAGGCCAAATTCAAATTTTGTATCACAAAGGAGGATGCCTTGTTTTGCCATAAGGTCGTGTGCTTTGTTGTAAAGTTGTAAGGATAGGTTTTTCAGCTCTGAAAACAGTTCTTTCCCCACTTCTGCTTCCATTGTGGACTCACTCACATTTTCATCATGACCCGAATCATTTTTTCTAGCCGGTGTGAAGATGGGAGTATCAAACTTGTAAGACTCAAGGATTCCTTGAGGATATTTTACGTGAGCGATGGTTCCATCCGTTTTGTATTCCTTCCAAGCAGAACCGGTTAAGTATCCACGAACCACACATTCAAAATCAATTCGTTTGGCTTTTTTGACAAGGACCGAACGACCTTGTAAGGACTCTTCGTTTTGAAACGGAGGTGGAAATTTGGACACATCATCCGTGATCAAATGATTTTGGATCTCTGGAAAATGTCGAAACCAAGCCGTGGAGATACGGGTCAGGATCTTTCCTTTATCCAAGACTGGTTCTTCAAATACAACATCAAATGCAGAAATTCGATCGGTTGCCACAAGGAGAAGCGAATCTCCTAAATCATAAACATCTCTGACTTTGCCTTTATAACTGGGACTAGGAATCATAACTGTATACACACCATGGCCATATCATCACTGGGAGTGGAAGTTCCACAAAATTCTAAAATTTGATTTTGGACTGATAACAAAATATCATCACCTGACTTAACTGATTTATGAAAGATCTCTTTCATTCCCTCTTCGGTAATGTATTCAGACTTGGAATTCATTGCTTCACTGGCACCGTCTGTATACATAAAAAACATCGAACCGTTTTTTAGTTGTACAGTTTGTACTTCATCGTTAGCAGTGAAATTGATCCCCATAATCATAGGACTCATTCCTTTTAAAAATTTTGTCTCTCCATCGATATAAACAATAGGAGCGGGATGACCTCCATTGATATAAGAAAGTTTTAAATCGGAATCAAGGATCGCATAACAAAAAGTAATGGCATAATCTTCCGGAAGAACGAGTTCCATGTTTTTACGTAAATGTTCTACTCGTGCATGGAGACCCATAGAAGTAACTAAATTGAATAATTGCATTTTGAACATCGCACCAATGAGAGCTGCACTCGGTCCATGCCCAGAACAATCAGCAATCACGATATGAAGTTTCTTTTCTTCGATCCAAGTATCGACAAAGTCCCCACCAATTTGTAAATAGGGATGGAATAAGGTTTGGGCTTTGATTCCATTCCAAATAAAACTTTTTTCAGGGATGAGTTGATCTTGGACTCTTCTTGCAGTTTGTAATTCTTTTTCGTATTTACTTTTTTGTGTGTACAACTCGTCCTGTAAATCCTTCAAACGAATCACAGAACGAATTTTTGCCACAAGTTCCCTTTTATTAAAGGGTTTATTGATAAAATCGTCTCCACCATTTTTCATGGCTTCCTGAAATCCAACTTCTCTCTCTATGGATGTAATAAAAAGAATGGGAAGGAGTTTGAACTGGTCCATGGTACGAAGTTCCCTACAAAAGGAAAATCCGTCTTGCACAGGCATATTGACATCTAAGAGAAGTGTATCGATGGCTGTGTTTAATAATACGAGCCTTGCTTCTTCCGCAGAATAAGCAGTATAAGTTTTAAATCCTTCTTGTTGCAGAAGGTATTTCAATAGTTCCACGTTTTCGGGAACATCATCAACTATCAGGATGGTATGAATGGATTCTTCTGTTGCCATAGTTCAATCCAGTTCCGATTTTAATTTGGATCTGATATCTTGGATTTTTTCACTGCGATTGGAAATAAGAAAAAGGAAAAGAAATAGAAAGTGGAAGGCTAGAACCCCGAGCCACATACTTTGTTTCATATCAGAATCCATCCCTCCTTTGCCGAGAACACTTCCCGGATGATTTCCTGGATTTTCAATCCAACGGATGGCACCCCAAGTGAGGATGGCACTCACAGCACAAAGAACAGAAAGGTAAGCCGAAAGGATGGCTTTTTTGGTTTTACCCGGAACTAAATAACGAAAAATAAAATAACTAACAAGCGAAATACAAAGGATAAAAAAGGACTGCAATCTAGCATCCGTTTTGTCCCAAGGCACTCCCCAAGCACTATAAGCCCAAATGGGACCAGAAAACAAAACACCTACAGCAAATAAAAAAGCCAGTTGATTGGCCGTGAAGGCAAGCCTATCCCAAAGCATATTTCTCGAAAAGAGAAAAACCAAAGAGAACAAAAAGGACAAAATTGGGCCATATAACGCAACCCATGCGACCGGAACATGTAAGTAAAAAATTCTATGGCTCAAACCCTGTTCCAAAATGACATTGGGATACACTAACGAAAAAATAACGGCAAACACAAGTGAGATACATACAACAAGATAAAAACCGATGTCGAAAACAGGGTGGAATATCCGAATCTTACGTTCCATTTTTTTCCAGATTTTCAGAGATAGAAAGAAATTCTACGAGAAAACAAGGACCTAATGCTCATTCCTTAGAATCTCAATCATCACCGAACCAAGGGTTGCGTAAAATAACATAAAAAAGAGAAGCAAACCCACAGAAGGTAGGTAAAACCCTGGTTCCAACCAGTACCGATTTTCTGCTTCCAACCCAAAAAGAAAAAGTGGAATGGAAAAGGGAAGTTGTAAGAGAGGAATGATGATTTCTTTCAGCCTGCTTTCAAAGGCAATGAGGCCGAGAGAAACTCCGAGAAAAACCAAACACCCACTCCCCAAATTGGCAAATAACCATTCACCGAAGTACCGGTCGACACTCATGTTTTGAAAGAAAACAGAAAGGACAAGGACAAGGGAGGCGTTCACCAAAATCGTACAAAACCAAATGGCAAGGGACTTGGCTAAATAAAGCGAAATCGGACTTACAAAAGAGAGACTGGCTTCCCAACCCATAGACTCACGTTCTTCCCAAAGGCTTTGGCTCACGATCACAAAGTTCAGTAAAAAAATAATGGCCCATTTGATTCCACGAATGCTTCTTTCCGATAACATTTCATTCACTTCAATGGAGGTATAAAAAATAAAAACTACAGATACACTTAAGGTAAAAAGGGAAACAATCCCACCGAGAGATCTGCCTATCAGATAAAATTCTTTTTTAAGTAAGGTGAGTAACAATCACTCCTCCTTTCTCAATTTTTAATTGGGATGTACATTGTAATTCCTTTGGAACCGAATGGAGAACAATTAGAATGAGTCTGGACTTCGATTCCAAATTCAGAAGTTCACTTAAAATTTTTGAAGATTCGGCATCCAGGCCCGTATAGGGTTCATCAAATAAGATGATTTCAGCAGAAGAAAGGAAAACTCGAAGGATGGCTACCTTTTGTTTCATCCCACGTGAGAATGTATGGATGGGATCCCAGATTCTTTTTTGCAAACGAAAGGCTTCCAATAAAGATTTTCTTTTTTTAAGATCAGGAATTGTCCCATCTAACTTAGCAAAGTAATCTAAGTTTTCTTCTAAACTTAAGGAAGAGTAAAATCCTAACTCGTGACCCAGGTAACTTAGTTTTTTTTTGCCTTGGTTCCAATTCCATCGGGGAGAAGAAAGGGAATGGTGGTAAATCTCTTTCAAAAGAGTGGACTTCCCTGCTCCATTTTCTCCAAGCACTGCCACAAGCCCTGTCTCAAAAAATGAAAGATTGATCTCTCTAAGTAAGACCTTTTCGCCGACACTTATACTAAGCGCTTTTGTTTCCAAAAGAGTTTGGTTCATTCTACACCATGTTCTTCCGTAGCTTCAGTCTCGCACTTATGTTTTTTATCCCCAGTCTGATTTGGGGACAAAAATTAATTGGGAACCAGGAATATCCTGAAATCCTCTGGGGCAAAGACCAGGAGTTTGATACCTCTGATTTTCCGAACGGTTCCTTTATCTACCAAAAAGATGATTTTATCTTGGCACGAGGAAAACTCTTCCAAGGGGAACCTCCCAAATCCAATGGAAGTTTTACCTATGGAACTGAAACCATCACCAATTCCGGAAAATGGAATAACGATACCATTGAAATTCTTTTGAACGGAAAACCAAATACTAGAAACGAAGTCATCAAACGTTTAGAAGCCGGAGTCAGGTTTGATCCTCAATTTTTTCCTTTCCGTTACAACTTAGGACGGCTGTATTCTTTGGAAATGAATTACGAAAAAGCACTGGTTGAATTTGAATACGCCAAAGCAGAGATGCCAGAGTATTTTAAAACCTATTTACATATCGCCATTCTTTCTGAAATCACAAGGCAAGTTTATTATGCGATTATGAATTACAAATTGGCTGTGGAAAAAAATCCCTATGATACAGAGGCTCTTATCCGTCTTGCGGATCATTATCTCGCGACAGGACTCAAAAACCGTGCCCTTCTCTATTTGAATAAAGCTCTTAAGATTGAAGAAGAAAGTCCAAATGTGAAATTAGGATTTGCTAGGCTTGAAATGGAAAAAGGAAATTTCCATATAGCTTATAAAATTTTCAATCGCACCACTCTCACCACAGCCGAAGGGAAACCAAAACCTTACGATAAAAAATTCCATTATTATTTTGCTGAAACTGCATCCAAAGTCACTGACTATGAAACTGCAGAAGAAGAATATACAAAGATGTTAAGTTTTACCAATGATCCCTTCTTTGCTACCGTCTCTTCCAAAGTCATCGCAAGAAGACGTGACATTGCGAAAAAATTTGCTGAGGCAAAACGAACTCAATTGGATGATTCCGAAGAAGAAACCACTCCACCAAACGAGTGATTTCTAGCAGCAACCAAACTTTGTAACAATCTGGATTTTGGATGCGTAAGTATTTCCTTAGGTTTCCCAACTTCCACAATCTCACCCCCATCCAAAACATAAATTTCATCACACATATAAGACAAAAATCCTAAATCATGAGAAACAAAAAACATTCCTAAACGATCCGTTTGGTTGATTTGTTTCAGTTCTTCGGCAATTTTTTTTTGAACCAGTACATCGAGTGCTGTGACTGGTTCGTCCAGAAGAAGATACTCAGGATTTGTCAAAAGAGATCTTAAGATGGCAAAACGTTGCAACTGTCCACCACTTAACTCTTGCTTGGTTTTATTTAACAAATCTAATGGCAATTCAAACCGAGAACAAAGTCCCTCAATCCGTATCCATTCTTCTTTTTTTGTTTCTTCTGTTAAAAAAAAACCTTTTTTGATTCGAATGGGTTCCAGTAGTAAGTCTTTCATTTTTCCCAAATGGGAAAAACTGCCATGCGGGTCTTGAAAAACTGGTTGGAGACAAGGATTTTGTTTTTTTGATAAGGGATTACCTTTCCAATCGATAGTCCCAGACCAAGTGTATCCATCAGAAGGATTCAATAGCCCGAGAGCCAACCGAATCAAAGTGGATTTACCAGAACCTGATTTTCCAATCAGACCAGTGATTCTATTTGTATCTGCCTTTAGATTGATTTGGTTTAAAAGGATTTTCCCATTTACTTTGACAGTAATATTTTTAAGAGTAAACATTGGGTTCACTCCATAAAATCATTGCGTTTCTTTTTTCGAAAGGGAGACTAAAGAGTAAGGAGAGTTGCGAATTGGAAACAGTTAAAATCACAGAAGTAGGACCAAGGGATGGATTACAAAACGAAAAAACCATTCTCTCCACTCAGGATAAATTTGAATTCGTATCTCGTCTAGTAGAAACCGGAGTGAAACATATCGAACTCACTTCCTTTGTTAGAAAGGACAGAATTCCACAAATGGGAGATGCTTCTGAACTTTCCTCCCTCATCCTTCCGAAGTTCCAAAACAAAGTCAAATTTTCTTCACTCACTCCGAATGCCAAAGGGTATGAAGGAGCAAAGGAGGCAGGTTTTAAAGAAGTAGCCGTATTCACTGCCACTTCTGAAAGTTTTACTAAAAAAAATATCAATATGTCCATCGAAGAAAGTTTGGATTTTTTTAAACCCATCTTTACCCAAGCAAAAACAGATGGAATCCAAGTGCGAGGATACATTTCTACAGTCATCGCTTGTCCTTACGAAGGAAAAATCAAACCAGAAAAAACTCTTGAGATCGCTGAACGTTTATTAGATGCAGGTGCTTATGAAATTTCTCTAGGAGAAACCATTGGAGTTGCTGTTCCAACGGAAGTAGAAAAACTACTGGAAGTCCTTTTGAAAAAAATTCCAAAAACATATTTGGCAGGGCACTTCCACGATACTTATGGAATGGCAATTGCGAACACCAAACAAGCGCTTGTGATGGGAATCCGAAGTTTTGATAGTTCTGCGGGAGGCCTGGGTGGATGTCCTTACGCAAAAGGTGCCGCTGGTAACGTTGCGACTGAGGACTTAGTTTATTTTTTACATAGAGAAGGATACCAAACAGGAATCCAATTGGACTCTCTGGTTTCAGCAAGCCAATTTATGGAAGAAAAAATTGGAAGGAAACTGACTTCTAGAACATACGTTGCCATGAAGAATGCCGATTGATTTATACCTTCTCCATACTAAGTTAGAAGATCTAAAAAAGAAGTATCAAAATCTAAGTTATTTAGAAACAGATCCCATTTGTTTTCCTAAACAATACCAAGATCCTCTCGATATTGAAGTAGTTTCTTTCATTTCCTGTTTATATGCTTATGGGAATGTAAAAAGCATACAAGGTTTTCTAAAACCAATCTTTCTTAACCTTGGAAAATCCCCCTACCAAACCTTATTGGGCCAAGATTCAAAGTTTCAATCCGTTCTCTCTGGCCTAAAGGTTTATAGGTTTCAAACCAAAAAAGACAATCAAATTTTCTTTCGAACGTTAGCAAGGGTAGTCGCCGAGAAAGAAAAAAAATCCCCGCTCTTAGAATCGTATTTTCTAGATTCAAAAGAAGTTTTTGAAGAAACAAAGTCCATCCAAAGGTTTCAAAGTTTTTGGGAAGAGGAACTTAAAAAAACAAGCGGTAAAAAAAACCTCTCCTATGGGCTCCAATTTCTAATTGGTAAGTCTACAGCAAAGTCTCCGAAAAAAAGATTATCCCTTTTCCTACGATGGATGGTAAGGAACTCCTACCCCGATTTTGGTCTTTATAAAAAAATACACGCTAATCAAATCCCCTTCCCATTAGATGTTCATATCCAAAAATTAATCCAAGTTTTGGGAATCACCACGAGAAAAAGTTTTGGAGTGAAAGAATCCTATCTAACTCGCGAGTTTTTTAAACAACTAAACCCCGTAGATCCTTTGTTATACGACTTTTACCTAACAAGAGTAGGAATCATTGAGAAATGTAATGCTACTTATAAAAAGGATGTTTGCGAAACTTGTTATTTGAAGGAAGTTTGTTTGGTATTTGGTAGTGCCACGGGGAATTGAACCCCGATTGCAAGGATGAAAACCTTGTGTCCTAACCATTAGACGATGGCACCGTGTGAAGAACGTGTTTAAGAGTTTCAAGAACTCTAATTTTGAGTCGTCGGGGATTCGAACCCCGGACCCATTCCTTAAAAGGGAATTGCTCTACCAGCTGAGCTAACGACTCGTTCTGTAGCCAAGAATATCGAACCACCTTTCTCGGTCAACAACTACTTAAAAAAAAGATCCAGAGTTTCTTATTTTTTTAGTCCATGATGATCGTGTGTTCACGATCAGGTCCAGTCGAAACAATTCCAATTTTCGTATTCACTAGTTCTTGTAAGGACTTAATGTAAGACTGGCAAAGTGTAGGTAACTTAGAGAAAGAATTGATACCAGAAATATCATCTTTCCAGCCTTTATACTCAGCAAACAACGGTTTGACGTCTTCTAATCCTTGGGATGGAAAAAAATCTAACTTTTTGCCTTTGTATTCGTATCCAACAACGACAGGAATGGAATCATAATGACTGAGTACGTCTATTTTAGTTAAAACAAGAGAGTTGATCCCGTTGACAGTCACAGCATGTTTGATCATCTGAACATCAAACCAACCACAACGTCTTGGTCTCCCTGTGGTAGATCCATACTCTCCACCTAACTTTCGAAGTACGTCCCCGGCTTCTCCCAAAATTTCAGAAGGAAATGGCCCTTCTCCCACTCGGGTAGCATAGGCTTTAGTAATCCCAATCACATCTTGTAAGTATCTGAAACTCACCCCAGAACCTGCCAAGGCCCCGCCAGTCGTAGGGTTCGAGCTTGTCACGTAAGGATAGGTTCCAAAATCGATATCAAGCCCAGTCCCTTGTGCCCCTTCGAGTAATACCCGTTTTCCTTTTTGTAGTTCCGAATTGAGGTAGTACACTGTGTTCACAATGTTTTTACCAATTTTATCCGCGAAGTCCAAAAGATGGTCATACATTTCATTGATATTCACAGGTTCTAAATCATAGTATTTTACTAGTTCTTGGTTTTTGACTTCCAAGATATGAGTGAGTTTCTTTTTTAAATTTTCTTTATCTAAAAGATCACCCGCACGGACTCCATTACGAAGCATTTTGTCCGCGTAACACATCCCTATCCCTTTTTTGGTAGTTCCAATTTTTCTTTCTGGAGAAGAACCTGCTTCCCTTGCTTCATCGATCAAACGATGGTAAGGAAGTAGGATATGACAAGAATCACTGATAAGAACTTTTTCTTTTACTTTGAATCCATGGGATTCTAAATCAGCGCATTCTTTTAAAAAATATTCTGGATCTAAAACCACACCGTTTCCAATCACACAAGTCGTATTGTCATAAATAATTCCAGACGGAACCAAATGGAAAATGTATTTTTTTCCACCCACTACGACCGTATGACCCGCGTTTGCACCGCCTTGGTATCTTACAATGATATCTGTATCTTTGGAAAGGTAATCAATTACCTTTGCCTTTCCTTCATCACCCCATTGTGCTCCGACAACTAAATTTGCAGGCATAATTCCCTCATTTCACCTTATTTACAATTTCTTCTATGGAATCAAGATGCAGGGCAAAACCACAGGCATCTTTCCTAATTCCAGTAAAACTTTCATACAATTCATTATAAACACCGCCGGCCAAAACCGGCTCTGGATCACCTTCTACATAACCCTGAAACATAAATCCAGTGTAATACGATAGATCTCTCAGTAAGGATGGATCCCAAATGCAAGGAATCCCACCAAGAACCTTTGACCACTCGGCAAAAAAAGAAGTGATCGATTCCAAATCACCTTTCAAAATTTCCCATTCCTTGGGATCTAATACATTTCTCAATGACTCTTGAAATTTTGGCATTTCACTGACAGAAATTGCTTTGAGCAAAATTTGAATCATTTCCATATGCGGTTCTGAGGTATTTTCTCTAGCGGCAAGGGAAACAAGTTCCGGTAAGTTTTTGGTATATAAAAGTTGGCGTAAAACTTTGGTTTGTTCTTCATTCCAACCAAGAATATTCACAACAGAACGAAAAAAAGCAGAGTGTCCAAAAACAATGGTGAAGGGAACCTTGGGTGCTGCACTTTGCCAAAGTTTATTTAAAATTTTGATTTGAGATAAAATTTGGTTTGTATCACTTTTTCCAAGCGACTCCACACCAATTTGTAAGATTTCACGCCTCGACGCATTACGTTTTTTGTGGTCACGAATCTTACGTGCAAAGTAAAATACATTTTGATTCTCTTCCCAATGGGAACGAGCGGCCATTCCCTTTACCACCTGTAGTGTTAGGTCAACACCTGGAGAAATTTCATTCCCATCCCAATCTTTAGAGACAAGTAAACTCTCCACACCATGATCCAAATGAGAACGAAATGAATTAGAATAATCAAAAGATGGTAAATTGATTTCAGCATACCCTTCTCTTTCAAAGAGCTCTGAAAAAGTTTGTAGTAAAATCCGCCGGTTTTTGCTTTCTTCGGGGCCTAAAAAATGAAATCCATCCGGAATCCATTTTTGTTCCGAGGAAATTGCTTTGTGTTTTTGATTCATACCGGGATCTCGATCACCCAAGAAGTCAGTTTAGAGAAATCCTGGATTTACGCAATCAATTGTAAAAATCGAATAGACAAATCGAAAGTTTTCAGTAATTTAATGTCGGTTTAGAGGCATACATGACAGAAAAAGAAGCCACTTTGGGACGCTGGCATAAAGAATTTTTTGAGAACATTCACCTATTTGTAAAATCGGGACTGTCCGAGTCCGAAGCAAAGTCCATTTTAGAAGAGTTTTTAGTCCTTTCACAAAGTACGCCAAAACCAAAGGTAATGGATATCTTTCAAGAACCAGAACGTTTGGAAGAGATTGGAGTTTTCACTGACATACGTCCCGAACCTCGTGACTTTATGTTGAAATTTCTAGATCCCATTATGAAAAAATTCAAAGTGGAAGGTATAGAAAACCTGAAACTTCTAGATGGAGTCATCGGGAAATATCCAGTCACTTTAATCTCCAACCACTTAAGTCATTTAGATGCACCTGCCATCTTTACTCTTCTATATAATTCAGGGCCAGAAGGGAGGAAAATTGCCGAGTCTCTTGTGTTTATTGCAGGACGCCTCGCCTTCGAACCTGACTTCACTCGTCTTGGACTCTATATGTTTGGAACCCTACTTGTTTGTTCCAAAAAGGATATGGCCGACAACCCTTCTCTTTCGGATGTAATGACCAAAATCAATATGCGGGCCTTTCGTAATTCACAGAAATTACAATCTGATGGAAAGGTGATTTCTATTTTTCCTGAAGGAACGAGGTCTCGGGATGGAAGGCTTATGCCATTTGTTGACACTGTGTACCATTATGTTGCCAATAAAGTCATCCTCCCAATTTCTCTAGAAGGAACAGAAAAAATTCTTCCTATTGAAGGATTACTTTTTAACCAAGCAGTTGGAAAACTTGTGATCGGCAAACCAGTGCTTGTTGGTGAACTTACCAAAAAGGAAATGGAAACCTTTCCGAAACACATCGAACAAATTTCTTTTCCAGGGACTGGTGATAAAAAACAGTTCATCATTGATAACCTAGCACTCCTTGTCGGTAGCAATTTAAACAAACACAAACATGGAACCTATCGTAACCTTTACAAAGGGGATGTTCGTGAAACCAACCAACTCATTTCGCTTCCTAAAAAACCGGAAGAACATGTAGTCATCATTGGATCGTCCAATATGTCAGTGGCTTTTGCTTGTGTAATGGCAAACAAAAATGTAAAAGTTACGATTTACACACCTGATTCAGATATTGTAAAACAAAGTAACGAAGAAAGACGTGATGTGGTTCATTATCCAATTTACAAACTTCCACCAAACATTGAATTCTCGGACAAACCTGAAGTGATGGAATCAGCCACACTATTCATCCAAGGAACCAATCCATGGGAATTTGATGGAATTTATTCTAAAATCAGAACCTATTTGCAGAAAAACAAATCCCCGATGGTAAATGTCATCAAAGGATTTACAGGTTCCAAAAAAGGTCTTATTTTAGAAGATTTGAACGAACTTTTACTAATTGAGAGGGAAAGATTGGCTGTCGTATCCGGTGCTTGTTACCCCGATCAAATTATGGAAAGGAAAATATCCGGATTTGAAATATCTGCTTTTGAAGATTCACTCATTCCAAAACTCCAGGAACTTCTCTCCAACAATTATGTTTTTACAAGGGCCGCGATCAATTCCCGCGACACAAAAGGTGTACAACTCGGAGGAGCTTTAAAAACAATTTATGCCGTTGCTATGGGCTTGGTAGAAGGATACTTCAAACGAGAGTTAGGTGGAAATGTAGACAACACACTTTTCCATTTGAGTAATCGTTTCTTCAATGAAATGGTTTCCATTGGAGTTTTACTCGGGGGGGATCCAACCACGTTCAATGGCCTTTCGGGAATGACAGACTTTATGTTGGCTTGTTTCGGATCTGATACACGAGATAGAAAATATGGTTATGATCTAGCTTATGGCACAAGACCCGAAAAAATCACCAATGGATTTTATGGATTAAAGGTTTTACCAAATCTCATTCAATTAGATGAAAAAAGGCATCCGATTGTGACAGCTGCTTACAGGACGGTCATCCAAAACGAAGAGTTTGATTTGGTGGCAGAAAAATTGCAGATGCAGCTCGCTAGGTTTTAGGTAAAAAAACTTCAAATACCGTACTGCCGGGTTCTGATTGGAACTGAATCCGGCCATGGTGTCTTTCTTCTACTGATTGTTTTACAATCCCGAGCCCAAGCCCTGACCCTTCTCCCTTTTCTTTGGTTGTATAAAACGGTTCAAAAATTCGTTTTTGGATTGTAATAGGAATTCCTGGGCCATTGTCTTTAATTTGAATCACAACTTCCTTTTCGAATTCATCCACTTGGATGGTAAGAATTCCCTTAAAAGCCATGGCCTGTAAGGCATTATAAATGAGATTGGTCCAAATTTGAATGAGTTCATCAGGATATCCTAAAATGGTAGGACTCGAATTATACAATCGAATACAATCAACTCCAGATTTCATTTTACTTTGGTATAAAGTTAGAACTGTTTCAATTGTATCCACAATATTGATTGGCGATTTTGCTTCATTTTTATCAAATCTTCCATAACTCTTTAAACTATAAACAATTTTGGATGTTCTTTCTACTGCCAACCGAATGGATTCAATACTACGTAATGTGTTTAGTTCAGAAAGAACTAAGTCGAGTAAAAGAGAAGATTGGAAACGAAGTAAAAAACTTTGGTTTTCGAGAAAATAATCAGGAACACCTAAATCAACAATACGGTCAGCCAAATCATAGGCCGGTTCAATTCCGAATCGATTAAATATACCTTCCAAATTCTTTTTTGCCTTACGAGCTTCCGCAAAGGCATAAGATTTGGGTTTGATAGTAAATAAATTTGTTACCCAAGTGACAATTTCATTAACTTCTTCTTCTGAATGCTTAGAAAAAGATTCTTTGATCTGGAACAAACGATTTCCGAAATTTCCAATGCGGTTGTAAATTTGTTCACTAAATGCCGAAATTGCTGCCAGAGGGTTATTGATTTCATGGGCAACACTAGCAACTAACTGACCTAAGGTTGCCATTTTTTCAGCAAGGATCAATTGGTCTTGGGTTTTCTGTAAATCTTCTAAAATCCGATTGAGTTCTTTGGTTCTTTCTTTAACAGCATATTCAAGAGCTTCTTTACTCTGTTTTGATTCGGTAATATCGATTAGAATCGCAAGTAAAGTAGGCCTTCCATGATTATTGAGGATCGTATTCCCTGAAACCACATGACGAATTTCACCGGTTTTGGTTCTTACACTGGCCTCCAGCCCCGTACTCCAACCCTTTTTTTGCACTTCCGCAAGAAGCCTGGCCCGGTCTAATTTGGTGATCCAGATATTCAATTCATGCGATGTTTTTCCAATGATCTCGTCCCTTTCAAATCCAATCAACCGGCAGTAGGCTTCATTGATATCATCGTATTTGCCTGTTTCCGCGTCAGATAAGCTAACGGCCGCTGGGTTCAGTCGAAAGACACTTTCAAAAAGTTCTTTGCTAATGACGAGTTCACTTTGTAATGCACTCGCCAAGTTTTCCTTCTCTTTAAGCGCCGTTATGTTTTGTCCAGCAGATAATAGATACTTCCCATTTTCCAGAATCCTACCGCTAAAGAGAATTACGACCGTAGCTCCGGATTTTGTTATGAGGGAAACTTCTTTGTTGAGAATATGGCCGTCCGTTTTTAGTTTTTCTAAAATAATCTCTCTATCATTTGTATTCGAATAAATCCCTAAATCTAGAGTGGATTTTCCAATCACCTCTTCCTTTGTCCGACCAAGCCAATGACAATATACTTCATTTACCTCCACATACAATCCCGTCTGCATATCAGTGAGTGACATCCCAATGGGACTAGAACTAAAGGCTGTATGCCAAATGGAATCGGATATAGACTGAGAGGATGACATTCGTTTGGAATCTAGTATTTGATCAGAATACAAAACGAATGCAATAAAAAAAAAGCCTACTCAAAACTAGAGTAGGCTTCTTATTCCAATGATAGAAAAAATTTAGCTTATTTCGCAGCTACTTTTTCTTTTTTGGCTTTTTTAGGTTTTTCTTCCTTTTTAGCAGGTTTCTTTTCTTCGCGTTTCGCTCGCACTTCTGCTTTCAACTCATCTTGAGTTTTGCGATCCACAAGTTCCAAAATTCCCATTGCCGTATTGTCAGAAGGACGGTTTACCAAACGAATGATCCGTGTGTATCCACCCACTCTTTCCGCATAACGGTTTGCAAGGTCTTTCAAAAGTTTTGTTACGATTTCTTGGTCACCAAGGTGGCTATAAAGGTATCGTGTGTTGTGCAGGATTGCTGCATTTTTCTTTTGTTCATCAAGGTTAGCAAGGTTAGCATCTAAATTACGTTTCGCTCTAGTAATGATTCGTTCCGCGTAAGAACGAGCCACTTTCAACTTTGCAACAGAAGATTCAATTCTTTCGTGGCGAAGTAAAGAGATTACCATATTTTGGATCATAGCTTTTCTATGATCTGCTGATCTATTGAGTTGTTTAACTTTATTACGTTTATTCATCTTAAAAATCTCTCATACCGAAAGAAAGTCCCATAGAGGAAAGTTTCGCTTTCAACTCTTGTAAACTTTGTTCGCTGAAATGTTTTGATTTAGTCATTTCGTCTTCTGATCTCTTAACAAGTTCACCAATGAAGTCGATTTCTAAACTACGAAGAACGTTAGTAGAACGAACAGAAAGTTCTAACTCTTCTACGTGTTTAGATAGAGCTGCTTTTAGTTTTTCATCAGCTTCATCCAACTCTTCTTCTTCTTCTTCAATCTCTTCTTCAAAATTAATGAAAACAGTTAAGTGGTCTTTTAGAATTTTTGCTGCTTGTGCGACTGCATCTTCTGGAGAAACAGATCCATCAGTCCAAACTTCCATCGTGAGTTTTTCGTAATCAGAACGTTGTGCAACACGAGTTTCCGATACTTCAAACAATACTTTTTGGATTGGTGAAAAAATAGAATCGATAGGGATAGTTCCCAAAACTTCGATGTCTTTCTTTTTGTCTTCCGCAGGAACGTAACCACGTCCTCTTTGGATTTCCAAATCCATAATCAAATTGGCATCCTCATTGAGAGTGGCAATATGAAGGTCAGGATTCATAATTTCGATAGAAGAATCAACTGCCAAGTCAGCAGCACGGAAGTAACCTGCACCTTTCAGTTCTAGGTGGATTACTTTGCTTGCTTCTTTGTCTTCAGGCTCATATTTGATTCGAACTTGTTTTAAGTTAAGAATGATACGAGTTACGTCTTCTGCTACACCTTCAATATAGGAGAACTCGTGAGAAACTCCTTCAATCCGAATCGCGGAAATTGCTGCACCTTCAATAGAAGACATGAGCGTACGACGAAGGGAGTTACCGATCGTAGTACCAATTCCTCTTTCGAAAGGTTCTGCAACAAACTTACCGTAGTTTGGAGTATTCACATCGGTAGTGAATTCGATTTTTTTGGGTCTTTTAAAACCTTTTAATAAATTCTTTGGAGACAATGTCGTATCCTTCTTCTCTAAATTCTTACTTCGAGTACAACTCTACGATTACCTGTTCTTTCACAGGGATATCAATATGCTCTCTTGTTGGAAGTGAAGTCACTTCTCCTGAGAACTTGGTATAATCCACACTCACCCAAGAAGCAGTACGATTGATTGCTTGAGCTAGTTTGATATTTTCTTCGATAAACGTGGATTTTTGGAACTTCTCACGGATTTCGATTTTATCACCAACATTCACACGATAAGAACAAATATCAACTCTGTGTCCGTTCACAAGGATATGTCTGTGAGCTACAAAGTTACGAGCTTGTCTTCTAGTGACTGCAAATCCCATACGATAAAGAACGTTATCCAATCTTCTTTCGAGGAATTGGAGTAAGTTCTCACCAGGAATCCCTGGAGTGTGAGATGCTTCTTCGAAGTATCTACGGAATTGTTTTTCTAAAACTCCGTATGCGCGTTTTACTTTTTGTTTTTCACGAAGCTGAGCTCCGTATTCAGTAATCTTTCCTTTTTTCTTAGGAGGTAGACCTGGTGGGTACTTTCTCTTTTCTAGGGAAGATTTTTCTTTATGTAAAGTATGACTATTTTTGAGAAAGAGGTTAAGTCCCTCTCTTCTCATCAATTTAACAACTGGACCTCGGTAACGTGCCATATCTAATTCCTACACCCTTCTTCTTTTGCGTGGTCGGCACCCATTGTGCGGGAGCGGAGTTACGTCTTTAATGAGTTTGATTGAAATTCCTTTCGTAGTCAAAGAACGAATGGCAGACTCACGTCCAATTCCTGGACCGGAAACCATTACATCTACTTCTGAAAGACCAGCAGCTTCGATTGCTTTTTCAGCTGCATTGGTAGCAGCAACTTGTGCTGCATACGGAGTGGATTTTTTGGATCCACGAAATCCCATCATTCCAGACGAGGACCAAGAAAGAACGTTTCCAGCCATATCTGTAATGGATACGATTGTATTGTTAAACGAAGCTTGGATATAAACCTTACCTCGCGGAACGTTTTTCTTTTCTTTTTTCTTAACCTTTTTGGTATCTTTTTTATTCTTAGCGTCTTTTTCAGCCATGGACCTGTCCTCTACTTAGTAGCCTTTTTCTTGTTAGCTACAGTTTTCTTGACACCCTTGCGAGTTCTTGCGTTGGTTCTTGTTCTTTGTCCGTTAACAGGAAGTCCACGTCTATGGCGGAAACCTCTGTAACAACCTACGTCCATCAATCGTTTGATGTTTAGGTTGACTTCGGAACGAAGATCACCTTCTACCTGGTATGATTCTTCAATGACTCGTCGGATCGCGGCTTCTTGTTCGTCCGAAAGGTCCTTCACCCGGATAGATTCGTCAATTCCTGCTTTTTTCAGGATATTTTGAGAGGACGTCTTACCAATACCAAATACGTATGTAAGACCGATCAATATTCTTTTGTTTGATGGTAAATCAACACCCGCGATACGTGCCATATCTTTCTATCTTTGCCTTTGTTTGTGTTTTGGGTTCGTGCAAATCACTCGGATTACACCTTTTCTGCGAATGACTTTGCACTCTGGACAGATTTTTTTTACTGATGCTCTAACTTTCATTATAGTTCCCTATTTCTTTCTGTAAGTGATACGGCCCTTGGTTAGGTCATAAGGAGAAAGTTCTACAGTAACTTTATCGCCGGGTAAAATACGGATATAATGCATACGCATTTTTCCCGAAATATGTGCTAGAACTTTGTGACCATTCTCTAGTTCCACGCGGAACATAGCGTTCGGTAACGGTTCTAAAACGGTTCCGTCAATAGTTATTGCTTCTTCCTTAGCCAGGGTATATCTCCTACTGGATCGATTTTAAAATAGTGTTAGTGATTTCTTCCATACTTCCCAAACCATTGATTTGCCGAAGGATCCCAGAGCCTTTATAAAAGTCTATTAGGGGCAACGTCTTGGTGTTGTAAGTATGCAGACGGTTTTTGATGGTCTCTTCGTTGTCATCCGAGCGTCCTTCTTTGATCGCTCTACCTAGCAACCGTTTGACGAGTTCTTCGTCAGGAACGTCTAGGTTGACAACGGAGTCGAGCTCCATCCGGAGCTCTTTGAGGATTTCCGAGAGAGCCTTTGCTTGCTCCACCGTCCTAGGAAATCCATCCAGTATGAATCCATTTGCACAATCAGCTTCGACCAAACGGTCGCGAATTATGCCTATAACGACAGCATCTGGAACAAGGTCTCCCGCGTCCATATATTTTTTTGCTTCTATCCCCATAGGGGTTCCGTTTTTTACGGCAGCACGGAGAATGTCTCCGGTAGAGATCTGTGGAATTTGGTATTTCTCTTTGATGATGTCAGCTTGGGTCCCTTTTCCAGCACCTGGGGGCCCCATAAATATGAGTCTCTTCATTCGTTACACTCTTCCCTTGATTTTAGTCTTCTTCATGAATCCTTCGTAATTTCTCATTAGAAGTTGGGCTTCGATTTGTTTCAAAGTTTCTAGAGCCACACCTACCATAATCAGAAGTGAAGTTCCTCCGAATGTATACACCAAAGTTCCCCCACCGGTATTAGAACCGAGGTTTAAAAACTTAATGATGAGATACGGAGCAAGAGCAAGACCAGCAAGGAAAAGAGCACCTGGAAGGGTGATTCGATTCAAGATTTTCTCGATCATGTCTTTTGTTTGGCTACCAGGGCGAACTCCCGGAATGAACCCACCGTATTTTTTCAGGTTATCAGCTAACTCTTGTGGGTTGAACTGAATTGCCGTATAAAAATAAGCAAAGAATATGATTAGAGATGTATAAATCACATAATAGAAAAGGGCATGATACCAAATTTGCGAGAATGGATTGAAATAGTCCATAATCACTGCCCAACCTGCCCACTGACCGCCCTTAGAGGACAGCCACTGAACAATTGTTTGTGGGAAAAGAATGAGTGAAGATGCAAAGATAATTGGCATTACATTGGCACTGTTCACTTTGAAAGGAATGGATTGGCTACGAGCCTGAACCATCTTTCTTCCCACCATTTGTTTTCCGTAATTTAACGGAACCCGGCGAACCCCTTGGGTTAAAATCACCGTAAGTGAAATAAGAACGATAAAAATAATGATAAGAATTAGGATACTAAGAGCATCTGAGGTATCAGATGTAAACATAGCAATGAGCGCTTCTGGCATACGACCAATGATACCAGCAAAGATAATGAGAGAAATTCCATTACCAATCCCACGTTCTGTAATCTGTTCCCCGAGCCAAATAAGAAGCACAGTTCCCGTTGTGATGGATAACATCGCAATCGGTAGAAAATAACCTTCTACAGATGGGTTGATGAGCCCTGGGTATTTCGCTTGTGCTGTTCCCGATCCAGTAGACCAAGAATTAGCAAGTTGGATCACAGCAAGAGACTGGATCGCACAAAGGATGAGAGTTCCGTACTTAGTGTACTGTTGGATTTTTTTTCTGCCCTCTTCCCCTTCTTTTTGCATTTTTTGCAAACTAGGTATGAGAACCATCACAAGTTGCATAATAATCGAAGAAGAGATATAAGGCATAATCCCTAGTGCAAAAATAGAAAATTTTAAAAGAGCACCACCAGCAAACAAATCTACCATTCCGAGGAAACCTTCACTCGGATCGGCAGTAATGCCCGTTACAATCAAACTGTTGATTCCTGGAATGGTCACGTGAGTTCCCATTCTGAAAAGTAACAACATACCTATCGTAAATAGGATTTTAGATCTTAATTCCGGGATTCGAAAGATGTTAGCGATGGTTTGAAACATAGGTTATCTAGTTTTTTTTCTCTTCTTTTTTCTTTTCTCTAATGATGACTTTTCCACCGGCTTTTTCAATTTTCTCTTTTGCAGAAGCAGAAAAAGCATCTACCGTAATGGTGATGGCAACAGTCACTTCTCCAGTTCCGAGTAATTTGATTGGTCCGGCTTCAGACTTAATCAAAGATTTGGCTTTGAGAATGGCAGGAGTTACTTCCCCAGAAAGACCTGCTTTAGTTAAAGAGATCAAATTGACTGGTTGGAATTCCACAGAGAAAATATTAGTAAAACCACGTTTTGGCAAACGTCTGTGAAGAGGAAGCTGTCCCCCTTCGAATCCACGTCTCATCGAAGCCGCACGAGCTCTTTGTCCTTTGGAACCACGAGTGGAAGTTTTTCCCATCCCTGATCCTGGACCTTGACCCACTCGTTTCGGAGATGTTTTTGCACCTTCCGGAACGGGAACCAAGTTTTTGTTTCCGAGGGATGTAGATTTTTTGGGGCGTTTTGCACCAAATCCACGGCCTTGTTCAATTCTGTCTTGCGCCATACAATTATACCTTTTCCACTTTCAACAAGTAACCTACTTGTCGTAACATCCCTTTCAATTGGGGAGTCATTTTGTGTTTTTTGGATTGACCTTTCTTTTTAAGGCCGAGAGCAATTAGAGTTTTTTTGTGTATCGGGATGATACCAATAGAACTTCTTTCTTGCGTTACGATCACTTCTTCCATAGTCAGTTACCTTTTATAGATCTTGCCCAAACAAATGTTTGAGGCTAACACCACGTCGTTTTACCGCCATTGACGGAGTTTCCAACTGTTGTAATGCATCCATAGTCGCCTTCACAATGTTCATCGGGTTTGAAGATCCCCATGATTTTGTTAAAACATCTTGGATTCCTGCTCTTTCCAAAACGGATCGAACAGAAGCTCCAGCGATGATCCCCGTTCCCGGAGATGCTGGCTTCAAAATCACTCGAGCGGATTTGAACTGTCCCACAACATCGTGAGGAACGGTATGACCGATATAGTGAATGGATTTTAAATTCTTTTTTGCCGATTCAATAGACTTTCGGATTGCGTCTGGAACTTCATTTGCTTTTCCAAATCCAATTCCTACTTTTCCTTTAGAGTCACCAACAACGGATAGAGCGTTAAAGGAGAAACGACGTCCCCCTTTCACTACCTTGGCAACTCGGTCGATTTTTACGACCTTCTCAGTAAATTCTTTTGTTTCTTCTTCTAACATCATTTAGAACTCCAATCCACCTTCGCGGGCAGAATCAGCAAAAGCAGCGATCTTGCCATGGTAAACCATTCCAGATCTGTCGAGAACCACTTGGGAAACTCCTGCTTTTTTCGCTTTTTCAGCGACTACTTTACCGAGTTCGGTCGCAGCCGATTTACTCTTCTTAGAATTTTCATGTTTCGGAAAATCTTTCCCTAGAGTGGTTGCATAAACAAGCGTTACACCTTTTGCATCATCAATGATTTGTGCAGTGAGGTAACGGTTTGTTTTGTTAAAAACCAACCGAGGTCTTTCCGATGTAGAGCGGAGTTTGTATCTAACTCGTTCCGCTCTTCTCAATCTTTTCGTATTTTTAGCTGTCTTATTGATCATGACGTTCTACTTCTTACCGGTTTTTCCGGCCTTTCTACGGATGTATTCGTTCTGATATTTGATCCCTTTCCCCTTGTAAGGTTCAGGAGGTCTTTTCGAACGAATGTCAGCCGCAACTTGTCCAACCAGTTGTCGGTCAATTCCCGATACTTTGATTTTTAGCTGATCTGCAACATCGATTTTGATACCGTTTGGCTCAGGGAAAACCACTTCATGAGAATAACCAAGAGCCATCACTAGATCTTTACCGCGTTTTTGTGCACGGTAACCAACCCCAGTAATTTCTAGGTTTTTTTCCCAACCAGTGGTCACACCTTTGACGCAGTTCATTGCTAGGGAACGAACGAGACCGTGTAAAGCCACAGTCTTTTGGTCTTCACTTTTGCGAGTAAAAACAAGTTCGCCGTTTTCCACATTGGCACTGACACCATCATACAGAGGAGTTTTTAATTCCCCTAATGGCCCTTTGATTGTAAGGGCTTCTGCATCCGCTTTCACTTCTACCTTTGCAGGCAATTTGATAATACTTTTTCCAACTCGAGACATGGTGTTATCGTTCTCTAGAATACCTTACAGAGAACTTCCCCTCCTACTCTGAGTTTGCGAGCACGTTTCCCAGTCATCACACCTTTCGAAGTAGAAAGGATGAGTGTTCCGATGTTATTTCGGAACGGACGGATTTCACCAGATTGGATGTAAACTCGACGACCCGGAGTGGATACTCTCTCGATCATACGAATTACCGGTTTTTTCTCCGTGTCGTATTTTAATTTCACTTGGAAGTCATCAAAACTTCCATTTTTTACAGTTTGAACATCATCTACAAAACCTTCTTCTTTAAGAAGATCTAGGATGGACTTTTTGATTTTGCTACCAGGAATCACACAAAGCTCATGTTTAGCTTGTTGTGCGTTTCTGATTCTTGTTAGCATATCTGCGATTGGATCTGAAAGACTCATACTTACCTTAACCTAATTACCAGGAGGACTTTTTCACACCGGGGATCTGAGCCTTGCTAGCAAGGTCCCGGAAGCAAAGACGACACATATCAAAGCGGCGCAAATAAGCGCGTGATCTACCACAAAGAGGGCAACGATTGTACTCTCTCACTTTGAATTTTTGCTCTTTGGCGTGGCGTTCCATCATTGATTTTTTCGCCATGAATAATCTCCTACTTACCTGCCGCTCGGTAAGGCATACCGAAGGCTTGGAATAATTCGAACGCTTCTTTGTCCACTTCCGTGTTCGTTACGAAAGTGATATTGATCCCGTAGATCGTATTGATTTTATCAAAATGAATCTCAGGGAAGATGATCTGTTCTTTTACGGACAGGTTATAATTTCCTCGACCGTCGAAACCTTTGGGGTTTACACCTCGAAAGTCACGAACCCGTGGAAGAGCCACGTTAATGAATCTGTCAAGGAACTCATACATATGATGACCGCGGAGGGTAACTTTGCAACCAAGCACCATTCCCTCTCTCACTTTGAAACCCGCAATGGACTTCTTAGCGAAAGTTTTTACCGGTCTTTGGCCTGTAATTTGACCAATTTCTACAAGACATGCTTCCATCGCTTTTGGGTTCGTGTGAGCTTCACCCATACCAACGTTGATCACGATTTTTTCTAGTTTGGGAACTCGCATGACACTTTGGAAGCCGAGTGACTTTTGGAGTGTCGGGCGGATTTCCGCTTCGTATTTTGATTTAAGCCTAGGTACCATAACTATACTTCTTTCCCTTCTGGTCGAGTCACTCGTACGGATTTACCATCCTTCTTGGCAAAGCCCAAGCGTACAGCCTTAATTTTCTTCTTTGGCTTCGCTTTGTTCTCCGCTTTTGCGTCGTGAAACATCACATTGGAAATATGGATTGGGAATTCGATCTCAATCGCGCCGCCCTGAGGGTTCTCTTGGGTTGGGCGTACGAATCGTTTTCTTTTGTTCACACCTTCGATATAAACGCGGTCTTTGCGTTTGTCGATTGCTAGAACTTTCCCTTTTTTTCCTTTTTCTTTACCGGAAATCACAAGAACTTCATCGTCCTTTTTGATTTTCGTTTTTTTGAATTTAGTGGGCTCGGAGCCTCTATATGCTAATTTAGCTGCCATTCTAGAGAACCTCCGGAGCGAGAGATATAATTTTCATGTATTTTTTATCGCGAAGTTCACGGGCAACAGGTCCGAAGATCCTGGTTCCTTTTGGATTCCCTTTGTCATCAATGATGGCAACAGCATTGTCATCGAAACGAATGTAAGTTCCGTCTGGACGACGAACTTCTTTTTTCGTTCTCACAACAACAGCTCTTTGAACCGCTTTGTTATGCACTTTTTTACCTTGCCCGTCACGAAGACCGTATGCAGGTTGTGCTTCCTTAACAGCGACGATGATTTCGTCACCAAGCGTTGCGTAGCGTTTTTTGGAACCGCCAAGCACTTTAACGCACATGACTTTTTTCACACCCGAGTTATCGGCTACTTGTAAAATAGTTTCTTGTTGAATCATACTAATTTCGCCTTCTCAATTACCTTTACAAGTTTATGGTGTTTCTGTTTAGAAAGTGGTCTTGTTTCCACAGCGATGACTCGATCACCAACTTGACACTCGTTCTTCTCATCGTGAATTTTCACGCGGGAAGTTCTGGTCATAATCTTCTTAAACCGTGGATGCACTTTTCTTGTGATGATTTCGATCACTACAGTTTTATCCATAGCATCGCTCACAACTACACCCTGAATGGTTAAAGACTTTTTAGAGTTTTTATCTTCCATAACCTACTTCTTCTTACCTTTGCTTGTTTTTGCGACTTTTGGAGCCGAACCAGCTTTCGGTGCGATTTGTTTGAGTTTGCCTTTTGCTGTTAGTTCCTTCTCGCGAAGGACAGTCAATGCTTGGGCAATTCTCTTCTTATGATTGCGGATTAGTTTTGGGTTCTCAAGAGATCTTGTAACTCCAAACTGAAATCTTGCTTTTCTTACTTCTTCGGAAGAGGAAAGAATTTCTTTCTTTAAATCTTCTGGAGAAAGTGATTTGAAATCGTCTTTCATAGAACGTTCCTCTTAACAAATGAAGTTTCTACTGGCAGTTTAAATGCTGCTAAGTGAAGAGCTTTTCTTGCTGTATCTTCATCAACACCAGCCATTTCAAAAAGAACTCGTCCTGGTCGGATTTCAGCAATCCAGAACTCAGGGTTACCTTTACCTTTACCCATACGAGTTTCGGCAGGTTTTTTAGTGATTGGTAAATGAGGGAAGATCCTGATCCACAATTTCCCACCTCGTTTGACTTGGCGGTTGATAGTAATCCGTGCAGCTTCGATTTGACGCGCAGTGATACGACCGGAAGAAATGGCTTTTAAACCAAACTCACCGAACGCAACGTAAGAACCTCTTTCGTCCTTACCTTTTAAGCGCCCTCTTTGGCGTTTTCTAAATTTTACTCGTTTAGGTGCTAACATGATGGTTTCTCTTTAGTACTTCTTAACTCGTTCTACGTTTTACAGCGTATTTATCTTCATCGGACTCTTCCTTAGTTGGGAAGTAGTCACCTGTATAAGTCCATACTTTCACACCGATTTGTCCGAAAGTCGTGAGAGCTTCTTTAAATCCAAAGTCGATTTTGGCACGAAGAGTATGAAGAGGAACTCGTCCTTCCATATATTTCTCTGTTCTAGCCATATCAGCTCCGTTCAAACGTCCGGAGATTTGGATTTTTACGCCTTCCACCCCACCGCGCATCGCACGACGAAGTTCTGCTTTCATCACTCGACGAAATGGCATCCTTTGTTCGATTTGAAGGGCAACCGTTTCTGCAATTGCTTGTGCAATCACTTCCGGTTTTTTCACTTCGATAATGTTCATGCCAATCGGCTTATCCGCGTATTTTTTAAGTTCTTGTTTTACCGCTTCAATGTTTTGGCCTTTTTGACCAATCACCATACCTGGTTTAGAAGTATGGAGGTTTACGTTGATTTTTTCAGGGAATCTTTCGATTACGATTTTCACAACGGATGCGTTTTTGAATTTCTTCAGAAGGAATCTACGAATCTTGATATCTTCATGAAGATTTTTAATGTAATCTTGTTTGGAAAACCAAATAGAATCCCAATTGCGTGTGATTCCGATTCGTAGTCCGATTGGATTTACTTTCTGACCCATAAATTAGCTAACCTTCTTTTCGATTTCAGATACGACAACAGTGATGTGGCTAAGGCGTTTACGGATCCGAGAAGCACGTCCACGTGCTCTTGGGCGGAAACGTTTCATGATTGGGCCGTCATCCACATAGATTTTTTTAACATAAAGTGAACTTGGATCCAAACTTTCATTCATTTGCACTGCGTTCGCAACTGCCGAGTTCAAGAGGTTGATGATCATTGAACTTGCAGCTTTGTTTGTAAAACGCAAGATATCAATGGCTTCTTTGTAATCGTATCCACGAACTTCATCAGCAACCAGGCGAGCTTTTCTGGCAGAAATTCTGAGGTGTTTTCCTACTGCTTTTGCTTCCATCTCTCTACCTATTTCTTCGCTACTTTTTTGTCTCCACCATGGCCTTTGAAGGTTCTAGTGGGAGCAAATTCACCGAGTTTGTGACCGATCATGTTTTCGTTTACATAAACAGGAACAAACGCTTTGCCATTATGAATCATGACTGTATGACCAATCATATCTGGATAAATGGTACTTCTTCTTGACCAAGACTTGAAGGGAGTTTTTTTCCCTTCAGAGTTTAGGCTCGTAATTTTTTTCATGAGGTGGTCGTCAATGAACGGACCTTTTTTTAAGCTTCTAGCCATGAGTATCTAGATCCTACCTATTCCTGTTTTTCTTACGTCTTTGGACAATAAAACGGTCAGACGGTCTAGTCTTACGTGTTTTAAATCCTTTCGTAGGTTTACCCCAAGGAGTCACAGGGTGACGACCTCCGGAAGTTCTACCTTCACCACCACCGAGTGGGTGGTCCACAGGGTTCATAACGACCCCTCTTACTTTCGGTCTTTTTCCTAACCAACGGTTACGTCCCGCTTTACCAATGATGACCAAGTTATGGTCTTTATTGGAAAGTTCTCCGATAGTCGCTAAACACTCTTTACGAACCTTTCGGATTTCCGAAGAAGGAAGTTTGAGAGATACATAGTCACCATCTTTTGCGGAGATCACAGCAAAAGATCCTGCTGTGCGAGCGATTTGACCGCCTTTTCCGATATGTAGTTCGATGTTGTGAACGTTAGTTCCTGCAGGGATTTTATCTAGAGGAAGTGTATTCCCTAATTTGATCTCTGCATTCGCACCAGATTCAATTTTGTCCCCAACTTTTAAGCCGTTAGGAGCTAAAATGTAACGATATTCTCCATCTGCATAACAGATGAGTGCAATAAAAGCAGAACGGTTTGGATCGTATTCGATGGTTTTTACAGTCGCAGGGATTCCAAATTTATTACGTTTGAAATCGATGATCCGGAACTTTCTTTTGTTACGTCCACCTTTGCGTCTAACTGCGATACGTCCCTTGTTGTCACGACCAGCTTTATAAGAAATGTTGGCAGTGAGCGGTTTGTAAGGAACCACTTCAGTGATTTCTTTGAAATCTAAAACGGAATAATACCGGCTAGATTGTGTTGTGGGTTTAAGTTTTCTAATTCCCATAATTAAACCTTAGCAAAATCCAAATTTGCTCCGTCAGCAAACGTCACTACAGCTTTTTTGTAGTGAGGTCTTGGGGACGGCATGTTTCTAAAACGTTTCATTTTCCCACGGTAAACGGCTACGTTTACAGCAGTTGGAACTACGTTATACATTTGTTTCAGGGCTTGTTTGATCAAAGTTTTGTTCGCATCCGGGTGGACTTTAAACGTATACTTGACAGTTCTTTTTCCCATACGTTCTCCAATTGTTTGAAGGTCTTGCGACTTTTCTGTAACAACTGGTGATAAGATTACATTCTCTAGGTTCACTGTCTTATCCTTTCTTAGAATACTGAGCCTGAAGCTCTTTTAAAGCGCTTTCAGAGATTACTAAATTGTTATTATAGAGGATGTCTCGGCAAACGACTCGTTTGCTGTTCACATATTTGAGGTTCTCTATATTGCGAGTGGATCTTTTGAGGAATTGGTTTTCACCAGCTACCACCAAACCCACGTTACCCTTCTCTGCAATGTCCATGTTCTTCAAAATGTTGTAGATGGACTTTGTGGAGTAAGAAGAAGGTTCTACGTCTTCTATGATCGCGATTCTGTTTTCTTCTGCCTTTTTGTTAAGGATGGAGAGAACAGCCTTTTTCTTAACGCTGCGTGACAAGTTAGAGGAATAATCTCTTGGTTTTGGTCCATGAATGATACCACCACCAACGAAATGTGGAGCTCTAATGGATCCTTGTCTTGCACGACCAGTTCCCTTTTGAGCCCAAGGTTTGATTCCCCCACCGCGAACTTCGGAACGATCTTTAGTAGAATGTGTTCCTTGTCTATTGTTCGCATTTTCAGCTTTAACCGCATCATAGATGGCTCCAAGCGAAATGCCGGCAGCAAATAATTCTGCCGGAAGTTCAACTTCGCTTACGAATACGCCTTCTTTATTGTATTTACGCGCTTTCATGTTCTACCTATCTATTTATTTATCCGATTTTCTCTATCGTAACGATACCGCGTTCTCTTCCTGGAACCGGACCGGATACAAATACCAAGTTGGCGTCTGCATCAATTTTTACTACTTTCAGGTTTCGAACAGTGCTCTGTTCAGAACCCATTCTTCCGCCCATCTTCAAACCCTTGAACACACGTCCAGGAGTTGTATTAGAACCAATCGAACCAGGGTGTCTTTGGAATCTGGAACCGTGTCCAGCAGGACCACCGGCAAAACCGTGGCGTTTCACAACACCTTGTGTTCCCTTTCCCTTAGAAGTTCCGGTCACTTTCACCGTGTCGTTCAAAGCAAACACATCAGCGAGTTTTACCTCAGCACCAACTGCTACATCTTCAAAACCTTTGAATTCAATCAGAGTTTTTTTAGGGGCAGCAATGTTAGCTTTTTTAATGTGTCCAACTTCGGCCTTCGTCATGTGTTTTTCTTTGGCATCACCAAATGCTAATTGAACAGCTTCGTAGCCGTCGTTAGCAGATGTTTTTACCTGGGACACAAAACAAGGACCCACGCGTAAAACAGTTACAGTAACCATCTTACCTTCGTTATTGAATATGTGGGCCATGCCCAATTTTTCGCCGATTAAACCTTTAGCCATGGATCCTATCCTTAGGATTTAATATCTACGGAAACTCCAGCAGGGAGTTGAAGCTTCATCAGGGCTTCTACCGTATCTTCATTCGTATTTAAAATATCGATGAGTCTCTTGTGAGTTCTCATTTCAAATTGTTCTCTAGCTTTTTTATTCACGTGCGGAGAACGTAATACCGTGTAGATTTCTTTTTTCGTTGGAAGTGGGATTGGACCGGAGACAGTAGCTCCGGTCCTCTTCGCAGTTGCAACGATTTCAAAGGTTGATTGGTCAATCAACCGATGATCGAAAGCTTTTAACTTAACGCGAATTCTTTGTCCAGCCATTGGGATTACTCAACGATCTCCGCAACAACACCAGAACCAATTGTTCTTCCACCCTCACGGATAGCAAACTTCAAACCTTGGTCCATAGCAATTGGGTGGATAAGTTCGATTGACATCGTAACGTTATCTCCCGGCATAACCATCTCCATTCCACCAGGAAGGTTACAAACACCAGTGATGTCTGTAGTTCTGAAATAGAATTGAGGACGGTAGTTGTTAAAGAATGGAGTATGACGTCCACCTTCGTCTTTTGTAAGAACGTAAACTTCCGCTTTAAACTTTCTGTGTGGAGTGATAGTACCCGGTTTCGCAAGAACTTGACCTCTTTCGATGTCTTCTTTTTTAGTTCCGCGAAGAAGAGCACCAATGTTGTCTCCAGCTTCAGCTTGATCGAGTAGTTTACGGAACATCTCAATACCAGTAACAACTGATTTAGATGTATCACGGATACCAACGATTTCGATCTCGTCGTTGATCTTAAGAACACCTTGCTCCACACGGCCAGTTGCAACAGTTCCACGACCAGTGATTGAGAATACGTCCTCAACTGGCATAAGGAAAGGTTTATCAACAATACGTGTAGGGTTTGGAACGTAAGTATCAACAGCTTCCATAAGTTTAAGAATGGATTTCATTCCTAAGTCAGAATCTTCACCTTCAAGAGCTTTTAATGCAGAACCAGAGATGAAAGGTGTTTTATCACCAGGAAAGTTGTATTTGTTAAGAAGGTCTTTGATTTCCTCTTTAACCATCTCAACCATATCGTCTCTTTCATCAGCAGCAAGCATGTCAGCTTTGTTTAGGTAAACCACGATGTAAGGAACCCCTACTTGGCGAGCAAGAAGGATGTGTTCTTTAGTTTGTGGCATAGCACCGTCAGTTGCAGATACTACGAGAATCGCAGCGTCCATCTGAGCAGCACCAGTAATCATGTTTTTAACATAGTCCGCGTGTCCCGGGCAATCTACGTGTGCGTAGTGACGGTTTGGAGTTTCATACTCCTGGTGGGACGTTGCAATAGTAATCCCACGAGCCTTTTCTTCGGGCGCGTTGTCGATTTGGTCATAAGCAATCGCTTTATTTTTTCCACCCACTAACTTTGCAAGCGTTGTTGTGATAGCTGCTGTTAGGGTTGTCTTACCGTGGTCAACGTGACCAATAGTTCCGATGTTTAAGTGTGGTTTTGAACGGTCAAATTTTTCTTTAGCCATTGTTAGAATCTACTCCTCAATCGTGGTGCAAGACCCGATCCTCGGTTCTTTACTCCTTTAAAACTGCATGAAATTCATAGGTAAAAGCAGTCCTTTCCCAAGAAATGCCAATCCCTTTGGTCATGTTTCTAAGAGCCCCTGAAAAGCCAAGCAGGTTTTGGGCCGGTGCATTGGCTTTTAAGTGACTCTTCCCTGCCACAGCTTCCAAGATGGAAACCACCTTAGCATTTCTGCGACTTAGATCAGAAAGAACTACACCTAAGTGGTCTGCGTCCACCATCACTTCTACTTCTGTGAGGGGTCCGACCAAGTATGTGTTTGAAGGAAACAATTCCTTTACGCCCGCAAGTATTGCTACTTTCAAAAGCGTTAAAGTGGTCTGTAAATCTCCTTTCGGCTTCTCATACGAGAGGACACGAAACTTTAGACCTACAACTTCCTCACCGTAGAACCCGTGCAAGCAGGCTTCCAAAAAGGACGTTTCTATCGAATTTTTTACTTCTTCCGGAAGACTTACCTCGAAGGCAATTTGCTTCGAAAAGTCGGCAGTATCTTCCAGGACTGCGATGAGCGCGCCGCTTGATTTTTGGTCTTCAAAGGCACGATGCTCTAGGGCAACCTTATGAGACATTTTTTTAAGATGCTCTAATTTGGCAATGTTTATCGAACTGAAACTGAGTTTTTTTTCAGTCCTTTCCATAACCCGACGAACCCCAATTTCTAAATGCAGCTCCCCTCGCCCAAGAAGTACCATTTGTCCGGTATCTTCCTTGTTTTGGAGTGTATACCCTGGATCTTCCCAAACTAGTTCCTCCAAACGACATAACCAAAATTCTTTTTCCGAAGACTCTTCCGGTTCGATCACCACGGAAAAGGGACTCTGGGAACGTTCCGACGAGGAACTATCTTCTTCTGAAAAAGAATCTCTCGTTTGGCTCACTTGGTAGCCGGGTAAAAGGACTAAGCCTGGGTGATTTTTCAGGAGAACCAATTTTCCCTTTTCCAATGTCGTTATGGTTTCTTCCGACTCTGGATCTAAGAAGTGAAAGGGATTTTCTTCCGGAAGATCATTCTCGGTGGAACGCCCGAGTTCTTTGCCGCTGTCTCCAGTAACAAGCCTACTCCAAAGGGAGTGGATTTCTTCCAAAAGGATCTCACGGGTTGGATAAATGACGGCATACCGACCAAACTCTGGGTTTGTCCTTCTAGAAAGCACAAGGAGGGGGATCGTTTGGGAAGATGTGTTTTCTATTGCCTTTGGTTCCGTCCAGAGTACCAAATCCAAAAGCTCCCGAACCCCCTCACCCGTTTTCGCAGAACCCCCATACACGGGATAAAGTTTTCCGGCCTTCGGGCCTGTGTGTAACCCAATCATCGAAAAATCAGTTTGGCCAGAAGGATCATTCCAGGAGGAAATCATCAGATCATCACTCCATGAGATTAATTCCTCTTTTACTGTTTTTGGAAACGCGGAAGGGTGATGGAAATAAAATTCCAATTTGCCAGATTCATTTTTTTGAAAGAGAGCCACGGGAGCTCCACCTAAAATTTCCTCTAAAGAAACAAGAGTGTCCAAATACTCATCTCCAAACCTGTCCAGTTTGTTGATAAAAAACACCATAGGAACAGAGGCCTTTGTTAGTTCTTCGATGACAAGACGGGCTTGTGATTGCACCACTGTCCCTGCTTCTAAAACAACAATGGCTGTTTCCATAGCGGGCAAAAGATCAGTGACTTGGTTACGAAAGTCGATATGGCCCGGTGTGTCTACGAGTTGGATTTGGAATTCACCGAAAGTAGTTTTCCATGGAAGGGAGTGAAAGGTAGTTCGAATGGAAATCCCGCGATCAATTTCTTCCTGTAAAGAATCCGATTCTGTATTTCCATCTTCGATGGAGCCCACAGCAGAAATTTTTCCTGCTTCGAATAAGATTCGTTCGGTGAGGGTTGTTTTTCCCGAATCAATATGTGCAAAAATTCCAATCGTACGGTATTTCATAATGCTGATTCGTTAAAATAAAAAAGCCAGGTATGAACCTGGCTTATCAATGATTGGAATCGAATGGATAAGACTACCAGCGGTAGTGGGAGAAAGCCTTGTTGGCGTCTGCCATCTTTCTGATGTCTTCTTTTTTCTTGATCGCAGATCCTGTGCCTTTTTGAGCTTCCATGAATTCCGCTGCCAATTTGTTTTTCATTGATTTTTCGTTTCTTCCACGGCTATATTTAATGAGCCATCGGATTCCAAGTGCCAATCGTCTTTCTGGACGAACTTCGATAGGAACTTGGTAAGTCACACCACCCACACGACGAGATTTTACTTCCACTTGTGGTTTCGCGTTTTCCAAGGCTTCTTGAAAAACAGCAAACGGATCCTGACCAGTTTTTTTAGCAATTACTTCTAACGCATCGTAGAACACGGATTCAGCGACACTTTTTTTACCATCTACCATTAGGCAGTTGATAAACTTAGAAATCACTTTGTCATTGTATTTAGGATCGCCTTCGATGTGGCGTGGCTCAACTTTTCCTCTTCTTCTAGACATATAACTTTCTCCGATTACGCTTTAGGACGCTTAGCGCCGTATTTAGAACGTCCTTTACGACGTTTGTCTACACCGAGTGTATCCAGTGTTCCACGAATGATATGATAACGAACCCCTGGTAAATCTTTTACCCTTCCCCCACGGATAAGAACCACGTTGTGTTCTTGGAGGTTATGGCCTTCACCAGGAATGTAAGCCGTGACTTCGATTCCCGTAGTGAGGCGAACCCTTGCTACTTTACGAAGAGCTGAGTTCGGTTTTTTAGGAGTGAAAGTCATTACCCTTGTGCAAACTCCACGTCTTTGTGGGCATGCTTTTAGGGCAGGAGATTTAGTTCTTTTCTTTTGGTCTTCTCTTCCAATACGGATGAGCTGGTTAATTGTAGGCATTCGATTCCTTCTTCTACTTCTCTGTCTTTAAAAAAATAATGACGTTTTCGTCCAAAATTCCAGATAGGGACATTTTGTAAACGAAAACATGGTTTTGTCCCTAGAAACTTGCAAAAAGTCTCTAAGGACAAAGTTTTGATTTAATCGTCGTCGTCCTCATCATCGGAGTCGTCCGCTTCTTCTTCCAACTCATCTTCATCCTCGTCCTCTTCGGCAACAAGTCTGGAAAGTGTGGCAGTAGAAACAGGAGCCGCTTCAGAAAGTTCCGAAACTTCTTCTTCCTCTTCTTCGGTTTCAAGATCCCAATCCAAATCTCCTGGAAGGTCTTTGAAAACTTCAATGTCACGGTATTTTTTCATACCAGTTCCCGCAGGAATCATATGACCAATGATTACGTTTTCTTTCAGACCCATTAGGTTGTCTGTTTTTCCTTTGATGGCCGCATCTGTTAAAACCTTAGTGGTTTCTTGGAAGGATGCTGCTGAGAAATAAGACTCTGTGTTGAGGGATGCTTTTGTTAATCCCAATAGAACTGGAGTTCCTTGTGCAGGGGATCCCCCTTCTTTTTCCACTCGGTCGTTTTCTTCATCAAAGAGGAATTTATCCACTTGTTGTTGGTTCACAAACGATGTGTCCCCACTGTCAGTGATGATCACTTTACGAAGCATGGAACGAACCACAACTTCGATGTGTTTATCGTTGATATGAACCCCTTGCAGACGGTAAACTTCCTGAACCTCAGATACCAAATACTCATGAAGGGCATTTGGTCCTTTGATCGCAAGGATATCATGCGGGTCAAAGTTTCCTTCATCCAACTGGTCTCCTCGTTTCACAAAGTCACCTTGGCGCACACGGATTTGTTTTCCGACTGGGATGGCTACTTTTACCTTTTCTTGTTCTGCAGTTTCTGGGATGATATAGAGAATTCGTTTTTCTTTTACGATTTCCCCTTTGTCTTCGATCTTTCCGTCAATTTCTGCAAGTGTGCAGGCATCTTTCGGACGACGAGCTTCGAAAAGTTCATCTACCCTTGGAAGTCCACCCGTGATATCTCGCGTTTTTTCCGCTACCGATGGAATTTTAAAGATGATATCCCCTTCTCTTACTTTGTCTCCATTTTGGAATTGGAGGAGTGCATCCACTGGGACTGAGTATTCATCCGATCCAACAAGAACTTTTGGAACAAGACGGTCTTTCTTTTGTTCTACAACTTTCAGAATGATATTGGAAGTTTTTGGATCCACGTCACGACGAACGTTTTTACCAATTTCTAAATCTTCCCATTGGATGGTTCCTGCGGTTTCTGAAACAGCCACTTCGTTAAAAGGGTCAAACTCAGCGAGTGCCTTGTTTTCTTCTACGATTTGACCTTCTTCCGCACGAAGGATGGTTCCGATTTTTACTGGAATCACGAAGTCATCGCCCAAGATTCGAAGAGTCGTTCCTACAAGAGAAACAGTTCCCGCTTGGTCTGAAGTGATTCGTTGTTCTGTAGATTCGCCAACTTGGGTCGCAAATACTTCCCCTTTTTCTAATCTTTGACCTTCAACCACACGCACACTGGAAAGTGAATCTGTATTGAATTCTTGGATCAGCCTGTTGACGATGATGGTTCCGCGACGAGCAAATACTTTAGCAGAGTTTGCGTTCGTCACAAGACGACCATTGATTGATTTTACGATAGAGCGATAAGGAACTTTATGTTCTTTTTCTGAAATGGTAGCAGATGCCGCACCACCCACGTGGAAGGTTCTCATCGTAAGCTGTGTTCCCGGTTGTCCGATGGACTGAGCTGCAATGGTTCCCACTGCTTCTCCAATCTCAGCAGGGACAAGGCGAGCCATGTCCATACCGTAACATTTTGTACAAATTCCGTGGCGAGATCTACAAGTAAGAGGTGATCTTACTTTGATTTTATCATAACCAAGGTTTTCAATTTGTTGTCCAAGAGCTCTTGTGATGAGAGTGTCTTTCGGGAAAACTACTTTTTCTGTCACAGGATCCACTAAATCTTCAGCCGTATAGCGACCGAACACTCTGTCCGCGAGGGAAACAATTACGTTCTCCCCTTCTTTTACGATTCCAAGAGTGATGTTTAGTTTCGTTCCGCAATCATCTTCCGATACGATCACATCCTGAGAGATATCCACTAAACGACGAGTGAGGTAACCGGCATCGGCAGTTTTTAACGCCGTATCCGCAAGACCCTTTCTCGCACCGTGAGTCGAGATAAAAAATTCTAATACCCCGAGACCTTCACGGAAGTTGGAACGAATCGCAAGTTCGATGATTTCCCCAGACGGTTTCGCCATAAGGCCCCGCATCCCTGCGAGCTGACGGATCTGTTGTTTGGATCCACGAGCACCAGACGCTGCCATGACGTATACCGGGTTAAATCCCGCTTGGTCTTTTTCCAATTCCTTAAACATCCCGTCTGTAATCCGGTCATTGGTTTTCGTCCAAATTTCGATTACCTTTTTACGACGTTCTTCGTTCGTGATGATACCTTTACGATACTCCATATCCGCTTTTTCAACTTCTTTGTTGGCATCATTCACAAGTCCCTCTTTTTGAGGAGAAACTCGGATGTCATCAATCGAGATCGTAGGAGCAAATACAGTCGCGTAACGGTAACCTAGTCGTTTGATTTCATCAAGCATCACAACAGTGATCCCTGGTCCAAACTTCTCGTATACGTCAGCAATGATTTTGTTTGTTTCTTTATCACCGAGGGTTCTGTTGATATAAACATACCCTTTTGGCATCACTTGGTTGAAGATAAGTCGGCCAGGTGTGGTTTCGATGATTTTCCCTTCGTGTAAAACGGAGATTTTCGAGCGAATTTCAACTGTTTTTGTTTCAATCGCATACATCACTTCTTCGAGACCTGTGAAGAATTTACCTTCTCCTTTCGCGTCTTTTACTTCAGAAGTTAGGTAGTAAATTCCAAGAACGATATCTTGAGTTGGTCCACAAATCGGTTGTCCATTGGCAGGATTCAAAATGTTATGCGGTGATAACATAAGCATCCAAGTTTCGAGCTGTGCTTTTGGAGCCAGCGGAACGTGGATTGCCATTTGATCCCCGTCGAAGTCGGCGTTAAACGCGTGACAAACGAGTGGATGAAGTTTGATTGCCTTTCCTTCTACAAGGACTGGTAAAAATGCTTGGATTCCAAGTCTGTGAAGAGTTGGAGCACGGTTGAGAAGAACTGGGTGTTCTTTGACTACTGTTTCCAATACATCAAAAACTTCTTTGTCTTCTGCTTCGATTTTTTTCTTCGCAGATTTGATGTTTGGTGCTAGTTCCAAATCCACAAGGCGTTTCATAATGAATGGTTTGAAAAGTTCCAAAGCCATTTTTTTAGGAAGACCCATTTGGTGGTATTTCAGTTCAGGACCAACTACGATTACGGAACGACCAGAGTAATCCACCCGTTTTCCGAGTAGGTTTTGGCGGAACCGGCCTTGTTTTCCTTTGAGCATATCGGATATCGATTTTAAAGGTCGATTTCCTTTTCCTTTCACAGTGCGTTTGCGACGGCTATTATCAAAAAGAGCATCTACTGCTTCTTGTAACATACGTTTTTCGTTACGAACGATGATCTCAGGAGCTTTTAAAGCAAGGAGACGTTTGAGTCGATTGTTTCTGTTAATCACACGACGATACAAATCGTTAAGGTCGGAAGTTGCAAAACGTCCCCCCTCAAGTTGTACCATCGGACGAAGTTCTGGAGGGATGACTGGAACTACATCCAGAACCATCCATTCAGGACGGTTTCCGGAATCCCGGAAAGCTTCCAAAACTTCCAAACGTTTAAAAATACGTTTGTCAGAGATTTTATTTTTATCTTGGATTTTTTGGCGGATCACACGAGCTTCTGCATCCACATCAATGCGTGCGAGAAGTTCTTTGATGGCGTCCCCACCGATCCCTGCGATAAATTTATCACCGTATTCATCTAGATAATTATGGTATTCATCTTCATCAATAAGTTCCCCTCTGTTCCTTCCGGAATCAGCAGGATCAATGATCACATACTTCTCAAAGTAAAGGACACTTTTGAGTTGGTTGATCGTCATATCAAGAAGGAGTCCCATACGAGACGGAACCGAACGGTAGTACCAAATATGCGATACTGGAGCCGCAAGTTCGATATGGCCCATTCTCTCACGACGCACTTTGGAGTGAGTTACCTCAACTCCGCATTTGTCGCAAACCACTCCCTTATAACGGATGGATTTGAACTTACCGCAGTAACATTCCCAATCCTTTGTGGTTCCGAAGATTTTTTCGCAGAAAAGACCATCTCGTTCCGGTTTTAGGGTACGGTAGTTGATCGTTTCAGGTTTTTTAACTTCCCCAAACGACCACTCTTTGATCCGTTCGGGTGATGCCAAACGGATCGTAATCGATTCAAAACTATTGTAATTTCTCATACTTTTTCCCTTCCCTAAACGTTTTCAATGGTCTCGAATTTGATTTTCTTTTTGTTTTTCGAGAATTCATCTTCGTAATCAGAGATATCCACTTCCAATCCTTCGGAGTCTTTGATGATGATATCAAGAGCCAGTCCTCGGAGTTCCTGAACAAGAACGTTGAATGATTCTGGAATTCCCGGTTTGATCGAGTGGATTCCTTTGACTATCGCTTCATAAATTCTTGCACGTCCCAACATGTCGTCTGACTTAATGGTGAGTAACTCTTGTAAGGTGTGTGATGCACCGTAAGCCTCAAGAGCCCAAACTTCCATCTCTCCTAACCTTTGTCCCCCGAACTGCGCCTTACCACCAAGTGGTTGTTGCGTTACGAGTGAGTAAGGTCCAGTAGATCTTGCATGGATTTTGTCATCCACCAAGTGAGCCAGTTTCAACATGTAAATGTATCCACAGAATACTTGGTTGATGAATTTCTCTCCCGTTCTTCCGTCGTATAACTGAAATTTGCTGTTTTCTGGTAAACCGGCTTTTTTGCAGAATTCGTTTACATCACCTTCGGATGCTCCATCAAACACGGGAGTTTCAAAGTTGATCCCTAGTTTTTTAGCAGCAAACCCAAGTTGAGTTTCAAAAATCTGACCGAGGTTCATCCGTGAAGGAACCCCGAGTGGATTGAGAACGATATCAACAGGAGATCCGTCTTCCATGTATGGCATATCTTCTTGTGCCATCACACGAGCAACGACCCCTTTGTTTCCGTGACGACCCGCCATCTTATCACCCACCAGGAGTTTACGTTTACGAGCCACATAGACTTTTACCATTTCTTCCACGCCTGCAGCGAGTTCGTCGCCTGTTTCACGGGAATAACGTTTGATATCGATGACAGTTCCTTCAAAACCGTTTGGCATACGAAGTGAGGAATCCCTTACTTCTTTTGCCTTCTCTCCAAATATGGAGTGTAATAATTTGTATTCAGGAGTGAGGTCGGTTTCTCCTTTTGGAGTCACCATACCAACAAGAATGTCACCTGGTTTTACTTCTGCACCCACACGGATCACACCAGACTCATCCAAATCACGGAACGCTTTGTCCGAAAGGTTTGGAATGTCACGAGTGATTTGTTCTTGTCCGAGTTTGGTTTCCCGAGCTTGGATTTCGAATTCTTCAATGTGGATCGAAGAGAAAACATCGTCTTTGATGATTCGTTCTGAAATGAGAATCGCATCCTCAAAGTTGTATCCTTCCCAAGGCATAAACGCAACGAGTACGTTTCGGCCAAGTGCCAAATAACCAGCATCAGTCGATGGGCCATTAGCAAGAACAGTTCCTTTTTGTAGGATTTGACCGAAGTCACCGTATTTTTCACCTTTGATGATTTGTCCGGCAACTGGAGCACCAATTCCTAAGTCTTGGCCTTCTTTCACAACCGCAACGTATTGTACGTCTTCTGAATGGAAAAGCTCGTGAGTTTCTTTTTCTCCGTTAGAAGTGGTTAACTCTACACGTTCTTTGGAAACCTTACTTACCTTACCACCAGTCGTTGTGTGTAACATCGAAACGTTTGGTTTTTGATTAAAACAAGTACCTTGGTTGGTTTTTTTGAATTTAATGAGTGGGTAGTGAACAATCTCTTTGGATTGGTCTTCTTTGATCCAAACCCCAGTAGCATCCACTTTGGAAACCACACCATCTTTTTTAGCAACAATACAAACCCCTGCGTCATAAGCCGCACGAGCTTCCATCCCTGTTCCGACAAAAGGAGCTTCTTCCGTAAGAAGAGGAACCGCTTGGCGTTGCATGTTCGAACCCATTAGGGCGCGGTTCGCATCATCATGTTCGAGGAATGGAATGAGTGCTGTGGATACAGACACAACTTGCAAAGGAGCCAGATCCATATATTGGATCTCGGATGGGCTACGGAAAGGGAAATCCCCTCTATGGCGAGTGGAAATGAGTTTGGATGTAAATTCTCCCTTATCATCTACAGTCGAGTTGGACTGCGCCATGTAGTGGTATTCTTCTTTGTCTGCAGTGAGGTATTCTACTTGTTTTTGGACTTTTCCATTTTTTACGAGACGGTATGGAGTTTCAATAAACCCATAATCGTTCACTCGTGCAAAACTAGACATGGAAAGAATGAGACCAATGTTTGGACCTTCCGGTGTTTCAATTGGGCACATACGACCATAGTGAGAATAATGAACGTCACGAACTTCGAAACCTGCTCTGTCACGTGAAAGACCACCAGGCCCAAGAGCGTTTAACCTACGTTTGTGCGTAAGTTCTGCCAATGGATTGGTTTGGTCCATAAACTGAGAAAGTTGCGATGATCCAAAAAACTCATTGATCACAGCAGTGATTGGTTTGATGGAGATAAGAAGCTGCGGAGTTTGTTGTTCCGGCTCTTGAACTGTCATCCTTTCTTTGATCACTCGTTCTACACGAGAGAATCCAAGTTTCAATTGGTTTGCGATGAGCTCACCAACAGAACGAATCCTTCTGTTTCCTAAGTGGTCAATATCGTCCGGATAGTAGTTTTCTGCTTCAGACATAAGCATCACAAGATAACGAACCGTTTCGATGATATCTTGTTTTCTTAATACTCGGTCTTCCGCTTTTGCAAACTCTTTTGGATTATTGAATTCGAATTTACTATTGATTTTGTAACGACCAACGATCCCCAAATCAAAAGTTTTTGGTGAGAAAAAGAGACGTTTCAGTTCCGCTTCTGCGTTTTCAATCGTAGATGGTTCGCCGGGACGCATGATTGTATGGAATTTTTTGACCGCATCTTCGTAGTCGTTGACACCGTCTTTTTCCAAACAATTGATAAGAACTGGGTTGTCTTTTCCTTTCGGAAATTCAATGACATCCACATCTTTTACCTTCATTTCACGAAGGATGGAGATATTGTCTTCATTGATTTTGGATCCGGCGTCGAGCATTACCTCTCCCGTTTCCATGTTGATGATATCAGCGATGGTTCGGCGACCAATCAGACGTTTGAGGTCTTTTGGGTTCGCACCAGCAATTTTCATTTTGGAAGATCCGTAGAAGAGACGAAGCACTTCTTCGTTGGTTCCCATACCCATTGCTTTTACAAGAAGGGTGGCCGGGAATTTTTTCTTACGGTCGATTTTGGCAACAAGGATTCCCTTATTGTCCATTTCGAATTCCAACCAAGAACCTCGGTAAGGAATCACTCGAGCAGAGAAAGTATCACGCGCTTGGTCATAAGAGAAGAAAATACCAGGGGATCTATGAAGTTGGCTCACCACTACCCTTTCCGCACCATTTATGATGAAAGTTCCGTGGTCTGTCATCACAGGAAGGTCTCCCATGTAGACAACTTGTTCCCGGATCTCTCCGGTGTCTTTGATGATGAGTCGAATGACTGCTTTTAGAGGAACTGCAAAGGAAGAATCAGTGTCTTTGCACTCTTGTGGATCGCGTTTTGGCTCTCCCAAGATATAATGGCCATATTCCATGACCATATCGTTGTTTGGCGATTCGATTGGGAAGGATTCGCGAAATACCGCTTCCAACCCTTGGTTCAAACGTTTCGTCGGATCTTTCACTTCCGACTGGAGAAACCAATCAAAGGATTTTTTCTGTACGTAGATAAGATTAGGAAGTAAATTGAGGTCGGTAATTTTACCGAAATTTACCCGGTTTCTAATTTGCATTCGGGTATGCATGGAATACTCTCCCTAGAGACATGAAAATAGTAGATGGTATGATAAACGAAAAAATAGAGGTGGGGACGCCTACGGCCTCCCTGCCTCTAAGTTTTTGAAGACTGGGTTTAAAAATTGGCAACCGATTAACCGGCAGCAGCAACTTCTACTTGAGCCCCAACACCTTCGAGTTTTTTCTTAATATCAGCAGCTTCGTCTTTAGAAACGCCTTCTTTCACTGATTTTCCACCAGCTTCAACAAGCGTTTTCGCATCTGCCAATCCAAGACCAGTGATTTCGCGAACGAGTTTAATAACGTCGATCTTTTTGTCACCGTGTGCTTTCAAGATTACATTGAAAGTTGCAGGCTCTTCAGCAGCAGCTGCGCCACCACCTGCACCCGCAACAGCCGCTACCGCAACCGGTGCAGCAGCAGAAATCCCGAATTTGTCCTCCATCTTTTTCACTAGATCAGCTGCCTGAACCAGTGTAAGACTTCCAATTTGTTCTAATAGCGCGTCAACAGACATCCTATATTCTCCTTATCCTACTAATCACTATGATTACTAATTGCCGTTTTTCTCGGCTACAGCATTGATGGCGCGTGCCAATGATGCCATGATTTGATTGATTCCAGAAGCAATTTGCGTTGCAGGAGCATTGATCCCACGAGCCACTTGCGCAAGAAGTTCTTGTTTGGACGGAAGTCCAGCAATCGCCTCTACTCCAGATTTACCCAAAACTTCCCCGTCCATATAGCCGGTTCTGATTTCGAGTTCCTTCTTATCTTTTGCAAAGTCCTTACAAACTTTTGCTACTGCTGGAAGTGCATCCAGAGAGAAAATAGCTGCAAGTGGGCCTTTGTAAACATCCCCAAAATCAATGGAGTTGTTTTTATGTTCAGAAGACTCTTTTAAAGCACGGAGGAATAGGTTGTTTTTAATCACCTTCATCTCCGATCCTTCTTTGCGAAGTTTCGCACGAAGGTTGGACATATCTTCAACAGTTAAACCGCTGTAAGATGCTAAAATAAAGTTCGGTCGTTTTTCCAAACGAGTTTTAAGTTCTGCTACTGCTTCAATTTTAGATGGATTTGCCATGATTCTTACTCGTTATATGTTCGCGTTTACTAGTTCTTTCACATCGACTTTTACGCCGATTCCCATAGTTGCTGCTACAGAGAAAGACTTTAGGTAATCACCCTTCGCATCGGAAGGTTTGTCTTTCATAAGAGCTGCAACAACAGCATTGATGTTGTCAGAAAGTTTGTCATCAGAGAAGGAACATTTTCCCACTCCCAAGTGAACCACTCCCCCTTTGTCAGGGCGGTATTCAATTCGACCCGCTTTCAGTTCTTTCACTGCTTTGGATACATCAGTGGTTACTGTTCCTGCTTTTGGTTTTGGCATAAGGCCTTTACGACCAAGAACTGGACCAAGTTTACCAACTTCCTTCATCATATCAGGAGTTGCCACACAAGCGTCAAAATCAGTCCATCCACCAGAAACTTTTTCAATCAGATCCATATCACCTACGAAATCAGCACCAGCTTCCTTCGCTTCGTTTTGTTTGTCTCCTTTACAGAAAACCAAAACCTTGATTGTTTTTCCAGTTCCGTGTGGAAGAGAGATTGTCCCTCTTACGTTTTGAAGAGATTTATAATTGATTTTAGTCGAAATCTCTAAAGTTCCATCAAATTTGGAAAAACTAGTAGCTTTTGCCAAACCGACTGCTTCACCAAGGGTATAAACCTTAGTGCGATCGACTTTCTCTTTGAGTTGGATATATTTTTTGCCGCGTTTCATGACTTCGGTTCCCGTTTCCTAATGATTACTCGACGTTTACACCCATGGAACGACAAGTTCCAGCAATGATTTTAATTGCTGCTTCCATATCGTTCGCATTTAGGTCTTCCATCTTAGTTTTTGCAATTTCTTCTAGTTGAGCTCGTTTGATTGTTCCCACTTTTACAGTGTGGGGAGTGGCAGAACCACCGGGAATCCCAAGCGCCTTCATGACAAGAAGAGCTGCTGGAGGAGACTTAGTTACGAATGTAAAACTTCTGTCGGAATAAACAGTGATGACCACAGGAAGTTTGAGTCCCATTTGGTTTTTTGATCTTTCATTGAACTGTTTACAAAATTCCATGATATTGAGTCCGGCTTGACCAAGAGCGGGACCTACTGGAGGAGCCGGGTTTGCTTTCCCTGCCTCCACTTGGAGTTTAATTTGTTTTACTACTTTCTTTGCAGCCATCTCGTTTCAAGTTCCTTACTAAAAATCAATCTATCAGTTCTATTGTTCCGATTTTACTTGGAGATAATCCAACTCTACAGGAGTGGATCTTCCGAAAATTTCTACACGAACGCGGAGTCTTCCCTTGTCAGGGAAAATTTCATCCACAAGACCTGTGAAATTAGCAAACGGACCATCTATAATTTTCAATGTTTCGCCCACTTTGAAGAGGAAACGAGGTCTCGAAACTTCTTCCGATTCCACACTTCCCACATCGCTGAAAAGATTTTTGATCTCATCCAGTGAAAGTGGCTCCGGACCTTTCCCTTTTCCGCCTACAAAAGTAGACACAGAAGGTAAGTTCTGGATTTTAAATCGAAGGTCATCGGTCATGTTCATCTCAACGAGAACGTAACCCGGCATGAGTTTTTTCTTTGTGACCTTCTTCTTGCCGTTTTTCATTTCGGCAACTTCCATTGAAGGAATTTTTACCGCGAAAATCTGGTCTTCCAGCTTTTGTTGTTGGACCATCTTCTCAATGTTTGTCTTCACCTTATTCTCGTGACCGGAATAAGTTTGAAGCACATACCATTTTTTATCTAAAGAATCGCCCACTTCCCTACCTATGTTCCTAATGCCCAGAACCACTTTAACAGTTTCAGGAATACAAAGTCCGAAGCTGATAAAAATAGGGAAAAGATAAATACTGTAACTAGGACTACAACGGTAGAACTGACTACCTCTTGGCGCGTTGGCCAATGCACTTTTTCAAGTTCTGCTTTACATTCCTGAATGAAACTCGTAGCTTTCATTGATCCTTGTCCTGTTCTCTAATTCTATATATTCTGTAGTCTGGCAGGGCTGGAGAGAATCGAACTCCCACCAAGGACTTTGGAGATCCTAGTTCTACCATTAAACTACAGCCCTAAAACAAGCCCTCTACCAGGCTTGAACTGGTGACCCCTTCCTTACCATGGAAGTGCTCTACCACTGAGCTAAGAGGGCAAAACGTTTCCCACCCAAGCGCGGGTTTCCAAGCGAGGCTAGGTTTTTTACACTATTTTAAATGAGGCTCTTTGGTCAATGGAAAATGAGTTTATTTCCTGGAAATGGTAAAAAAACAGGAAAAATACTGAATTTCCCTTGAGATTTTAGTTGTGGATTTCCCGGTTCGATAATAGAACCATGTGGGATAAGTCCCCCACTTTAAGGAATGATTCGTGGCGAAACCTTTTGTAGAATTAGAAACACAAATTCCCGATTTAGTAAAGGCAAAATCCAAAATTGTCGTAAGGTCTTCCCGGATGAATCGCCAACTCGAGCAATATGTTTTAGGCCTCATCACAAATATCCTTTCGGAAGTGGGACAATCTCAATTTGTGGAGATGCTTTATACAATCTCCAAAGAACTCACCATCAACGGAATCAAAGCCAATCAAAAACGTGTGTTTTTTGAAGACGAGGGTCTAGACATTACTGACGAAAACGACTACCTCCAGGGAATTAAAGACTATTCTAAAAAGTTTTCAGAAAAGATGGCTGATGAATATGGAAAACGTTGCCTTGCCCGCGGAGTCTACGTTCAAATTAAATTCCATTACTGCTTAGATGGTCTTCTTGTCGAAGTGACAAACAACACACCTGTCATCAAAACCGAAGAAGTTCGGATGCGAGAGAAAATGAAAAAGTCCATGGGATACAACGACATTGCCGAATTCTATATGGACAATATGGACAATACGGAAGGTGCAGGCCTTGGGATTGCTCTCATCATGATCCTACTCAAAAACGAAGGGGTTGACCCCAACCTATTTCGCATCATCACTCATGGAGACCGCACTGTCGCTCGAGTGGAAATTCCATTTAACGATAATTATGTGTCATTTCGAAGTGCCGAACTAGCAGAAATTTAATTCGTTAATCCCTTAGGCTCTACTCACATAGATTTTTATCGACCTTGTGTCCGCCATTTTTACACTGGTGGACATGGAATTAAAAGGTGCAAACATTCTCGTCACCGGATCTGCCGGTGGCCTCGGAAAAGCAATGGCTTACCGTTTAGGTAAATCAGGTGCCAATATCATTCTCTCAGACATCCAAAAAGACAAATTGGACGAAACGGTAGCTCTCTTTCAAAAAGAAGGAATCAAAACCACTGGCGTTGTGGCAAACGTAGCCAAAGAAGAAGACAGCATCCGTCTCATCGAAGAAGCGGCCGCTTTCCAAGGCAGTTTGGATGTTGCTATCTTAAATGCAGGAATTTTACGTGATGGCCTACTCATCCGGGTCGACAAAGAAACGGGAAAGGTAAAAGGCAAAATGGGTCTCGACCAATGGCAATCAGTCATTGACGTAAACTTAACGGGTGTCTTTCTTACCGGACGCGAAGCCGCGGCCAAGATGGTTGAACAAAAGAAGGGAGTGATCATTCCCATTGCCTCCGTTGCTATGCACGGAAACTCAGGCCAAACGAATTATAGCGCTGCCAAAGCAGGTGTTGCGGCTATGACTGTGACCTGGTCGAAGGAACTCGCTAAGTTTGGAATCCGAGTGGCTGGGATTGCACCAGGGTTTATTGGAACTGAAATGGTTCTAAAAGACATGAACCCAGAAGCTCTTTCAAAATGGAAATCCATCATTCCCGTGGGAAGGCTCGGGGAACCTGATGAAATTGCATCTACTGCCGAGTTTATCATTTCCAATGATTTAGTAACTGGAGTGGTTCTAGAAATTTCTGGTGGGGTTCGAATCTAACTTCGATTAATGCCTACCCTACCCTCGACAAAACATCGCGAGGGTAGGAACCCTATTTCCCAATTCTTGTCATTTTTTTTACAAACGAAAAAAATTTCGTAGGTAAATACAATACATATTCGTCATAAGGATATAACGGAACTCTTACTGATGAAAATAAAAACAGAACTCACCAAACAACAATTGGAACAAGCGATCAAAGGAATTCAAGGGATAGCCCACCCGATTCGCCTTTTGATTCTTTATACTTTAGCGAAAGAAGAAAAAACGGTAGGTCAGCTTGTCGAATTGTTAGGAACCAGCCAATCAGCGGCATCCCAACACCTAAGTAAGATGAAAAATAACGGAATTTTAGAGTCTCGTAAATCATCGAACCAAGTGTTCTATAGTTTGAAAGATCCTAAGTTCAAAGATCTGATCCAAACCATTGTAAAAGTGTACAGAAAGTAAACATCAGTTCTTTTCCTCTAATAGGAAATGGATGTATTCAGCAACGGCATCCCTGAGGTTTGTATAACCGAAGGGATATCCTGTTTGGGTGATCTTTTCCATCTCCGCACAGGTATAGTATTGGTATTTGCCCTTTAACGAATCTGGCATTTCCACATATTCAATATTGACCGGTTTGTCCATCGAAGCGAACAAAGCGTTCGCCAAATCGTTCCAAGTTTCCGCAATCCCCCGCCCCACATTGTACAATCCGTACTTTCGTTCAGAAAGTAAATAAATGCTGATTTTACTCGCATCCTTGACATAAAGAAAGTCCCTTTTTTGTTCCCCGTCTTTGTATTCTGGTTTATAAGATTTGAATAATTTTAACTTCCCTGTGTCACGGATTTGTTCGTAACCTTTTAAAACTAGACTCCTCATTTCTCCCTTATGGGCTTCCCCGTATCCAAAAACATTGAAGTATTTGAGTCCAACGAGTTTGTCAGCGATCCCTATTTTTTTGGCATAAAGATCGAAGAGTTGTTTGGAATACCCATACATGTTTAAAGGTTTAAGATTTTCGATTGGGGCATTGTCATTGTATCCAAATTCTCCTTCCCCATAAGTGGCCGCACTGGAGGCATAGAGGAAAGGTATGTTTTTTGCGACTGCAAACTCGGCCAATTTTTTCGTATAATGAAAGTTATTTTGCATCAGATAGGTGGCATCCTTTTCTGTGGTAGCGGAACAAGCACCTAAATGGTAAATTTCAGAAATCTCATTTAAGATTGAATTTCCCACATCGAACATAGATTCGAATTTATCTTTTTCATAATAATCTAAGAAAAAATTCCTTTGTAGGTTTTTCCATTTCTCTGTGGTTCCTAAATGATCAACAACCAAGATATCGGTATTTCCATTCTGATTTAAGTCTTCAATGATTTGTGATCCGATGAGGCCTGCGCCTCCAGTGACGAGAGTTAGTTTTTTTGCCATTGGTTTCGTTTTAGTTTTTTATACCCAGGGATTCTTTCTATACACTTTTTTACAAACACAAAGAAAACCAAATCCATTCCTAATGGAATTTGATGAGAGGATTGCCGATTCCATCAGAGACTATCAGATAGAATCGATGATCCGTCCAAATTTTTCATTCACTTGTTTCACTGTTTCCGAAAGAGGAAGTAGGACTTCAGGAATCCAAGGTTTCATCCGGCAATCAAATACAATAGGAACTTGGTATGCGATATGGTTCTGTTTGGTTTCTGTTCTTGCATAAACATCGGAGGCCGGCTCCATTCTTGTAAACATGGTCCAAATGAAATCCGAATCTGTTTTGGAAGCATCTTCTGCATCATCCACAAGAAATACATAATGGAAACTACCGAGATCTTCCTTTAACAAGTGCTGAGCCAATTGGTCGTCTTTTGCAAAAGCTGATCCTTCTACCACAAGCACTCCAGGTAAAAATACTCTTGGTTTAGTCAATCGTTTGTCTTTAAAATTTCCATTAAACTGTCGGGGAAGATTTGGGAACTTTACAGGTGCATTTGTATCACCAATTCCCATCCATAAAAGTTTACTGCCTTTGTTTACAGTTCCACTTGTATAATCTAAAGTATCTTGGCTGATATGACTAAAGATAAAAAAATCAGTTTTTGGATCACATCTTTCAGTGATGACTTTGAAGGTTTCTGAAAAGTTTTTTAAATTCACTCGTTCGTTTGTAACCAGTAAACATTTTGTGAGAGAAAGTTGTCCTTCTCCTAAAATGCGAAGAGCGCCCATAAAGGCTTCTCGGAAATACCGTTCCTTTACCACGGCAGCAGCAAGGGAATGGACACCTGATTCTTCGTAGGCCCAAACACCGAGCACCTGTGGCATCACTAGGGGAAACATAGGAGAAAGTAAATCTTGTAAAAACTCGGCGATGTAATGGTCTTCTTGGGGAGGCCTTCCTACCACTGTAGCCGCCCAGATCGCATCCTTTCTATGCAAAATATGTTTTAGGTCTAAGTAAGGATAATCGTGTAACAACGAATAGTATCCGTAGTGGTCACCAAAAGGGCCTTCTGGTTTTCTTACGTACGGTGGGATGGAACCGATAAGAGCAAAATCGGCATCGGCTACAATGGGATACGGGGAAACCATTTTGTCTTTTTTCATCCGGAGTTTTTCACCCATAAGAAAGGAGGCAAAAACAAGTTCCGGGATCTCTTCGGGGAGTGGTGCCACAGCAGCGATGGTTAAGGCAGGTGGTCCACCAATGTAAACATGAGCCGGAAGGGATTCTCCTTTTTTTTCAGCTTCATAATAATGGAACCCACCCCCGCGGTGGATTTGGATGTGCATCCCTACAGTTTTGTCTTTGAAAAGTTGCACGCGGTACATACCTAAGTTTCCATTTCCCGATTCAGGATGTTGGGTATAAACCAAAGGAAGAGTGACAAAGGCACCACCATCCTTCGGCCAAGAAACCACTTGGGGTAACTCAAGCGTGGATGAAACGCTGCCAGAGAGAACTGGGGCCCTTCTCACCTGTTTTAAACCCACTTGGAAAGGAAGAAGCCCTAGAGAACGTTCCTTCCAGAGTTTCGAGAACCGAGGTGGAAAAATTTCCTTCGCGAGTTTAGCAAGACGTTGGATGGTCGCTACTGGTTTTGGGCCAAAGGCCAAATGAATTCGTTTTTCAGAGCCGTAAAGATTGGTAGCAACCGGAAACTTTGTCCCTTTGACATTGGTAAAAAGAAGGGCTGGGCCCTTTTTCGCCACAATTCGCCTCTGGATCTCCGCAAGTTCCAGGTAAGGATCCACGGGATCAGAAATCACACGGAGTTCTCCCTCCGTTTGCAAAAGTCGGACAAAATCATTGGTAGATCGTAGTGAAACCATAAAAAGGAATGGACGGCTCCTCGTTTTCTTAGACTCTTAAGGGCATAAATTCTATGTCCCAAGAACCAAATACCACACAACCAATCATTACCGATATCAAAAGAATTGCTGTCTGCGGAGGATCTTTAGGAAGAGAGAGGCGCTCGTATGTCCGAGGCCAAGTGGTGGATGTGGGGATTACCGATCTGATGAAGGCAGAGGGCCTTTGGGATCTAATGACTGGACTTTTTATTGGGGAAGAAACAAAAATCACACCCTTTCTAGATTTTTCTTTGGCTCCCGTCAGAAAACCAGTATTAAAATTAGAAGTGTATGATGCGAGTGGTGGAAAAATTTACACCTCAGGCAAAATCAAAGCGGATGAAGATGGTTTTTTTTCCTGCGAAATCCGAGACAAACTCCCCGTTGGGTTCCATGACTTTCAAGTCATACTCGAAGGCCTGGATAGTTTTCGACAATATTCCAAAGACTTGGCCCATTTAAATGCCACAGAAGATTCTATTTTGGGAAAAACAACAATTGTTGGAAAAGGAAAACTCCGGATCCTTGCCGAAGACTACAAAGGAATGGTGGTGACTTCGGATATTGACCAAACATATTTGGCTACAGACATCCACTCTGGAAAAGGAAAGTTTACTGCTGTCTTTGAGACACCTAACCAAAAACAGGCGCTGCCCGGTATGCCGGAACTGTACAGAGAACTTCGTGGTTCATTGTCGAATGCTCCTTTGGCATTTATCTCAGCCAGTCCCCATTTTTTTCGTCGCACCATGCTTGCCACCATTGCCAAAGATGGAATCCAGATTGAATCTTTGCATTTAAAATATTTAGAAGGAACGATCAAAGGTGTCTTTGATAAAGTGCTTGGGACAATTTTTAACCCTATCGAATTTTTACAAAATGGATTTAAACCCGCATGGTCTCGAACGAAAAAGTTCTTAGGAGCTTCTTACCAGAGTTTATTTGACCAAATGTCTTACAAACTCTCCATCCTACTCTATGACCGCATTTACCTTCCCAAAGATGCAAAAGAAATCCTACTCGGTGACAATACAGAATCCGATTATATGATCTTTACTCTTTACCAAGTCATTTGTATGGGTAAACTCACCGGAGACGAATTAGAAGAATATTTATACAAACTAAACTTTCTTGGTCGGGATGCCATCACAAGAGATGCGGCTAAAAAAATTAGACTCCTAGCCGAAGAAATTCATAGAATCCATGGAACCTCTAACCCGGTTTCCTTAAGTCTCATCAACAAAACAAACCATGGACCAAGTGAAGCCGATATGCGTGAAAAAGTAAAGGATGCCTTACCTGCGGGAATGTATGAGAACCTTTTTGCCAAGGAACAAGCGTTTTATGGAACAGAGGGAGCTTTGGGAATGGGGATCATTTTAGAATCGGAAGGATACTTAACGATCGAACAGATTTTAGCTGTGGTGGCGGGAATGATTGGGAAGGTGCTTGAGGGGAAACTTGTGGATGAGGGTTTTTTGCTGAAGTTAATGGACGAATTGACCATCCCTAAATCAGCAGAGGGAACTAGGCAAAAACTAAAAGAAGGTTTAATTTCTGCCTTTAGGTCTTAAATCAAAAATACCAATGATCGGATCGTAAAAGACAAACGTTCTGATAAAAATTAAATTATGGTGAAATGAGAAAAGAAACAAAGGGTTTTATCTTTTCGGTTTGGCCGAAGATTTCTCTGTGCGGATACCTTCGGTGAACTCGACTACATAAAGAGGTCGGCCTTTGGACTCTTCAAAAATACGGGCTACATATTCTCCCAAAATCCCAATCGAAATCAGAATGGATCCACCGATCAAACAAATCAAAGTGACGATGGTGGCCCAACCAGGATTATAAACTATCGGCATTTGCAAAATAAAATGTTGGAAGGCTCGGAAGAGCGCATACACCCCTACTGCAAAACCAATCACTGCTACCACAATCCCAAGCCCTAAACTAAAACGGAGTGGCAAAGGAGAAAAAGAAACCGCGGCATTCATTGCCAATTTTAACATCTTCTGTAACGGGTATTTGGTTTCACCCGCCACTCTCGGATCCCGATTGTAGTAAACGGGAGTTTGCGGAAATCCAATCCATGCATTCATCCCGCGAAGGAATCTGTGATTTTCACGAAGGCCATTCAATGCATCCAAACATCTTCTAGAAATCAGGCGAAAATCTCCCGAATCCAAAGGAAGGTCTTTATGAACTAAAATTTTCATCAAACGATAAAAAGCCCAAGCAGTTACTTTTTTAAAAAATGATTCACCGGAACGAGCTAGTCTCTGCCCGTAAACAACATCATACCCTTCTTCGTATTTTTTTAACATTTCCAGAATGATTTCAGGAGGGTCTTGCAGGTCGGCATCCATCACAACCACAGCATCACCGCGTGCATGATCCATACCTGCAGTGACAGCAATTTGGTGACCAAAATTTCTAGCTAAGGATATAACACGAACACTCGCATCTTCTTTTGCCCATTGCATCAAACCAACGATAGTCAAATCAGAACTTCCATCATTCACCAGTATGATTTCTGTTTTGACTTGAAACTTTGGGATGGTATCTCTTAACTTTTTTTTTAAAATGTTTAAAACTTCTTCCTCGTTATAACAAGGAATGATTAGGGAGAGAAGATTTGGTTTTTTTCTGGGGACAAGATAATGATGCATATTTAAGATATGTTGATTCTTTAAAAGAAATTACGTACTAAAGAGAAAATAAAAGAAAACCTGCCTTTAAGACCACTACAATTTGCTTCTGAAATCATTTTTCAGAAGCAAAAACTCTGATTTGAAACGGTTAATTCTTTTGGATCTTTACGGAAGAATTTAGATATCGAATTTGATTTTCTTCCCGAACTAAAACAGGAGTCGACTCATCCTTTGTTTCAAACTGGATGAAAGTGGATGTTTTTAAATCTTCTGGACTACAGTGGTAGGTGCGAGGAACGAGAAATAACCAAGGATCCGTAAAACAAACTTTTTTACCTTCCCTGTTTAACGTGGACGCCACACCGAGAACCAAATTGCCTTGAGAAAAATCCTTTGGATTGGAATCCCAATGCAAAACAAAACGATCATCCAAATCATGAATGGCATTTGTCCATTCCTTCACAGATAAATTTCTATCTTTTGCCGGTTCTTTCCCATACAAAAAAACACTAAAACTGATGAGTAAAACAAACCAAACAAGCTGTTTTGGTTTCCATTCCACATCCATTTGTTTCTGGAAAAATACCATCAAAACAAGAAAAATCTGAATCGCAATTACCGAATCAAAATGCCAGTAAAGGTGAGGCACAATTGGCCCTTTCATCCGAAACAGGGTAAGTAAAATGACAACAGTGTATACAAAACTAAAATTACGAAGTCGTAGTCCGAAGTCGTTCAAACCAGTTGGTTTCCAAAATGGTAAAAGAATGATGATCCCATAAAAAAAACCAGCGTATGGTAAAGGAAAAATAGAATCCAACATCGTTTTTAAAAACGAAAACACCTCTACGGGTTTTTTGTTCCCACCACCTTTCAGTAAGTATCTCAAAACACTGCTGATATTGCCGGGAAAATTCTGAAAAAAATCAATGAGGACTGGAAGCCAAACAAGGAACAATACCAGAACAGAAACAAGGATTGGAAACTTTAATTCCTTCACATTCCATTGGTATTTCTTTCTTTCCTTAAAAAGGTAATAGAAAACAAAAAGGAATCCAGTTCCAAAAGGAACTGCACCCATAATGTTTATCTGAAATAAAAAAGATCCGGTGAATAAAAAAACAGGTAAATACCACCACTTTCTTTCGGATAAGTTAGCTACAGAATATATAAAAACTAGAAAAGGACAAATCATCACGAATGGCGTCCAAGTCTCAAACAGAAACCCAAACCCTAAACTCTTCCATACAAAAAAACTAGAAATCCATAAGAAAACCGCAGCCCAAGGAGATTTAAAAATTTTTGTCAGTTGGTAAAATACAAAACCAATACAAAAACAGTTTAATAAATAGGTGAAAAAAACATAACGGGCATAAGCGGAATCAAAAAAGAAAAACAGTTTTTCAGCGAAAGCCAAAAAGTAAAAATATACAGGGCCAGGATGGTTGAACTGAAACCTTGAGTATGGGCCATAAGCAATCCTTCCACTTAGGATTTCCATAATTTGAAAATCGTTAGCTGCTAAGTCCGTTACGAAATAATACTCACCCAAAAAGTTGGATAAATTCACAAAAAAATAGAGAAGAACAAAAGTGAGAAAAAAAACCAACACTTGGGTCTCTGGTTTTTTCAAAATCAAAACTTTAGTTTTGGTAAAGGAATCTTTCAGATCTGTAATATTCATTTCTCGACATACTCCATAACAGGTATAAAAACTGTGTATTAAAAATTTAAGTTGGGTATTTTTTGTTCCAGATAAGTTCTGAAAAAATCTAACACCTGTTTAAAAAAGATAGCAAAAAGGATGATTCAATACAAAACTGGGAAAAATTTTCTATGCCTAATTCGTTTTCCTTCGCAAAAAAAAGACCATTCTTATACGTACCCGCAGTCCTCTTTTTAATGTTAATTTCCATTTTTTATTTGTATACGGGGAGCTTTTTTATCTCTCCCAAATTAGCCCGATTTACCACCTTGGGTTTGTTAATTTTTTATACATTTACAAAAAAAGGGAACACCTTACTGAAATTTGTTTCCCTTTTTCTTTTTTATCTATCCTTTACGAACCCTGTCCCTTCATCGGATTTGATCCCTTCTCGGTTTTTCCCACTTTGGTTAGATCCTTCCACAAATTTTAACTTTAGTATGTTATTAAATCAGGGTTCTACCACACTCCTCAGTCAAAACGATTTAGCTTCACTCCAAGGGCAAATGAAAAACCTTCCACATCCAAGACAGGATGGCTTTTTAGTTTTACCTTATTACTTAGTCCCAGGAAACATGGAAATTTTACCGACCTATCCCTGGACTCCTGGTTTTTTTAACTTTTTGATTTATAAAACCTTTTCACTTTTCTATCCAGTAGTTCCGGAAATAAATTACGAAAACCTTAATTCGGTCTATTTTGTTTTACAAGCAATTTACCGATTGGAAAATTTTAGTGCCGCTCTCCTGGCCACTGTAACATCATTTCTGCTTTATTTGGTTCTTTGCCTAAAGCCATTTTCAAATTCAAAAGCCATATCCTTTTCGTATGTATTGATTTATTCTTTATGTACATCCCATTTTTCAAATTCGTCACAAGGCCTATGGCAACATACAATCATTGAATTTATACTTGGTTTTATTCTATATTTGGTTTTTATTGAAAACAATCACCATCTTCGATTTTTGCTTATTGGTTTTTCTGCAGCAGTATTAATTTATTCCCGACCGAGTTCAATTTTTCTATTAACCTTTCCCCTGACAGTGCTAATCACAAAATTCAAAAAATTTAAATGGTCTTTGCTCTCGGCGTTGATTTCTTTTTCGGTCACACTTTTGTTTTTCTGTTTGTTGAATGATGCCTACTACCAACATTTTTTGGGTGGATATTCATTGCACAAGATCGCCTATTCTTATGTTGGACACTCTGATTTATTCTCTAAACCTTTTTTGGAAGGGCTTGTTGGTCTGACCTTTAGTCCAGGATTCGGATATTATTTTTTTTCTCCATATTTACTTTTGCCGTTTTTCCACTTTTTCAAAGTTACGAATAAAGTTTTGTTCCTTTCCCTTCTTTTACCCGAAGTGTTATTTCTTTTGTTTTATGCTAAATATATATATTGGGAAGGAGGCCATTCCTATGGTGCTAGATTTTTAACAGATATTAATCTCTATTCCATGTTAATTTTTTCTATGGTTCCATTGACCATTTGGAGGAATCGCCCTTATCAAATTGTGACTTTAGTTTTTCTTATTTTTTCCTTTTATGTCCAATATTTTGGTGCAAACGAAAAAGAAATGGTTTCACTCTGGAACAATTGTTATTATGAAAGTAATTTCAAAAGATCGATGGATTTCGAAAACTTACCCTTTCACCCCAACGTCAACAACACAAACTGCTCTCAACGATGATTTTAAATAAAACTACGATATAGTTCGATAGCCAGCCGAGGGAAAGATACGTAAGAATCTTTTTTAAATTATGAAAAAGAAAAATACAAAGATTCGAAATTCAGTAGACTTATGATAAGATTCAAAAATATCTATTCATAGGATTATAAGTGAAATCTGAAATTGTAAAATTACTCCGATCTTATTTTGTCTTTGTAACAAATTTTTTTGAGAATCGGGAACTAAAAATACCACAGGTTCTTAGTTTAGGGATTTTCCTTGGGCTTCTAGGATATGCATTTAGGCATTTTACTTTTACTGTTTCTGTTTTAGATTGGGACGAAATTACCTACTTTATCATTGGCAAAGGAATACTGCTCGGAAAAGTTCCTTATTTAGATCTTTGGGATATCAAACCTATAGGTATTTATCTGATCCACGCCATTTCCCTGTTAGTTTTACCTTACGATACGGAGGTCTTACGGTGGACTTCTTTTCTCCATCTCCTCGGTCTAGCGATGATAGTTTCCACTTTTGTGAAAAATCAAACTTGGATCCAAAGGTTATTCTGTGGAACCTTGGTATTGTATTTTTTTTCTAGATTATCTTCCGGTTTGTCTGCCAATTCCGAAATTTACTTTTTATTTTACGAATGGCTTGGCATTTCCTTATTCTTTCGACAAAATTCAAAAGCCATTTCCTTTTTCTTTTTAGGTTTTGCCTTTCTAATCAAATATATAATTTTTTTCGATGTTGTGTTCCTAGGAATGTATGCACTTTGGAAAAGATCCAAATCCACTTCCCTTTTCCAAGTCTGTTTAGAAATGAGCACCTTCATCATTCCTATTGGTACAAGTGTTTTAGTTTATTATTTCCTGGGTCATACCCAAGAATTTTTTGATGCTCTTCTAACCGTATCCTCCAAACACCAACCAAATGAAACTATTGGATTTCCGTTTGGAGTTTTACTCCGGCTTTTTTGGCCCCTACTTTTCCTTGGTTTTCTTACCTTACTTTCTGATCGAAAATTCTCTTCCTATAAAATCGCTCTCGTTGCGTTAACACTCACAGCTCTTCTTGGAGCAAGTTATACGGGTTATTATTTCCAACACTATTTCTTGGCACTAATACCACCACTGGCAATTCTAGCAACACCTGCAAGAAAAGTATCATGGCAGCTATCGCTTTTTGCTTTGATTTTGGTTTTTTACTCTTGGAACTCGATTAGCACCCGGTGGAAAAAAGATCTTTCACACATTCCCGATCATAGTAGAATCATTGCTGATCAGATAAAAAAATTGGGAGAAGGAACTGTATTTGTAGCCAGCGGAGTACACGCCACTTATATCTTTTTGAACCAACTCAGTCCAACAGAATATGTACAACCTGTGAACTATATTGATCCGCTATTTTCCAAAAACTTTGCGGTTGATATTTCTAAGGTTATTTCCGAAGTAAAAAACGTGAATTACATTCAGTGGTGTAATGATACTGCTTTAGAAACGGCAGACAAAGACGAATCACTTAATCAAGATTTCATTCTACCGCTTCAAGTTTTTGTAAAAGAAAGTTTTAAAAACAAAACTACACCCTTAAAAGGTTGTGACCTCTACTACAGGTAAACTCAGATAATTTTACTTTTTTGTCCAAAGCATCAATCTAAAACCGGCAATTTCCTCATCTGAAACCTTTTGGTAATAATTTGAACTTATTTCATACTTAGTATCGATCCATTGATCGTAGAATTCTTCTGTCACATTATCATCTTTAGGTGGTCTAAAATTATAAAAGAAAACCTGGAACTTTTTTACTCCAGATTTCATAAATTTTGTTTCTAAAATATTAAACTCAGTTTGTTGGTTTGCAATCCAATGAGGCTTTTTTAAAAAAGAATCAGAAATCAATAATAAATCAAATACACTTAAATGAACAACTGGTGAGTCAGGTTGTTCATTTAATTTTGCCTGAAAAATTTCATGGTATTTTTTTACAAAGTCTATCGTTTTAAAATTTCTTCTTACATGATAGAAACCCAACCCAATTTGCAGAAGGATTAAAAGAATAACCATTTGTCGTTCTTTTTGATCAAATACAGTAGAAAGTAAGGAGATAACAAATATAGAAAATAGTAAATACGAGAATTCGGTAAATCGTAAACCTAAATACAAACCACCCGAAGAATACGGGCTAAGTATAACAACCGTTACAAATGATATTAGAGTTACTGTGATAATCAATTTCTGAAGCTGCGATAATTTCAATTTAAAACATGAATAAACTATCAAAATCAAAATAGGAAAACAGTAGAATAAAAACCCAATTCGGTCTGTATTTCCGAAAAAGAACTCTTGGATTAAATGAAATCGATGATTTAAATCCAATCTTGAAAAATCGGTAAAACTAACTTTACTTCTAACGCCTAAAACTGCTTGAAACTCGGTAAAATTATAGTACCCAAACAATCCGAAAGCCAAAATAAATCCGGCTATTAACGGCATATACTTAACTAACGAAACAAAAAACTGATTTCGGTTACGATAAAGAACAATTAAACCAAGAATCCCAATAAACATTAGTGATTCGGAACGGAGAAATATCGAGATACCACCGCAAAATCCAAATAGTAACTGAAATGGTAAAGACACTTTCTGATTGTTTTCTAGTCGAAACACCACAAAGAAAAAGGCTAATAGCAGTAATTGCGCAGGGATACTTTCAGAAAATTCAATGGCACTCGAAATGCCATACCCTACCAGAAACAAAAGCCCTGTTAAAGCTAAATAGTTTGTTTCCTTAATTTCGAAAAGAGATCGAACACTGAGTACAACAAAAAAACATAAGATTATATATAAAATAAGGATGATTCCATTAAAAAAGCGATATGGTATCGGCAACAAAGAAAATGTTTGAGCAAAAAAACTTGGATACTGAAAAACACAATGTTTGATACCGAAGTCATCTGTTGTAAAAACTGTCCATGGATATCGGAAAGGATAAAATCTATAGTTTTCATCAAAATCCTGATACTTTGCAAAACATTGATGGGAATGAATCCCTCTATCTTTGTATTCAATAGTTTGATAAAGTTTGATCTGAGAATCAGATTGTATTAAGGGACTGGTTCCACTATCCCAAACAACCCTTTTATAAACCAAATTACCAATAAATATAACCAATAATAAAAGAAGAAAATTTCCACTGATGAATACTTGCTGAACTTTGTTTAACCAATACATAAGGGTCTTCATTACTTCTTTTCTAAAAGAAACCCTTTGAAATGTGCCAAGGTAAATTCAGATTGAATTTTATATTTCACAGGTTTTAACTTAAAATTGATATCAAACTTTTCCTTCCAAATCGCAGTAGGAAATTCGGCATTTACCAATTGATTTCCTTCCCACTCTAAGTACAGAATTCGATTATCTTTGTTCTGTAACTGATTCTCTACTTTCAACCAATCTTCATTGGAATATACCGCAAGCTGAGGGTATTTAACGTAACTATAACCGACTAAATAAGAGATGGAAAGACCACGTTGAACGATTAGATCTGGTTTGAGATTATCAATCTGCTCCATTACTTGATGGTATAATTTTGCCGAAGACGACCATTGTTTGATCGCCCTTGTATCCGACTTATATGAAAAATATACCAAAGGCAAAAAAAGAAGATAAACAGGGATTTTAAACTGCCTTTTCCCAAAAGAGAGAAAAGTTCCGACCATTAAAAGATAAACACCACTTTCAAAATATCGCATCCCAAAAATATCAACACCCGCGCGGTAAGGAGAAATAATAGGCAACAAAAGAATGAATATGGTTCCAGAAATAAGAAATGGAAATATTGGTGATTTCCTTTCCCACCATAACGAAAGAGTTGCCAAAATTAAGATTGGATAACCTTTAAAAATTCCGATCTTAAACTCATTACCCCAGAGATCGGCAATCCATTCCCGACCGAGATCCCTCTGTAAATTTCCCGACTCCATATCTGTGACGGTGTTCAAACCTCTCATACCAAGGAAATGTCCATATACATCGTGGTTCCAGAGAAAGAACAATATTTGTAATCCCATACATAATAAAATATAAGGAATTAATCTTTTAAATAAACTGACTTTGTTCTCAGATATTAAAAAAGAAATTCCTAAAAATAAAATGAGGGCAATGGATGACTCTGGACGCAGTTGAAAATTAAAAACAATGGCAACAGCCAAAAGCAAACCATATCGAAATTCACTTTTATCCTGAAATTCAAGAAAAGAAAGAATGGCTGCTAAAAGGAAAAAATTCGTTAACGTGAGTTCAGAATAATCCAACGAAGAAAGAAATATTGGTGTTAAACATTGAATGAATAGAACAGAAAGAAGAACGAAATTCCCCCTTTTCTCATATTGATTTAAGATTCGATCCAACAGAAAAAAATTTAACAAAAAGAAAAGTATCGGAATATAAGTGATCCATTTAATTGAGACAACGAGTAAAATTAACTTCTGAATCCAAGTAAACAAAACTGGATATTGAAAAACACAATTCCCATTTTTTAGAAAGAAAGCCCAAGGATATCCGAATGGAATCATTGATACTTCAAATCCTAGTTCCTTTGCAGGGAAATAACACTCCTCTGCGGAACCACCTGCTAGACTATTTAATACTTGGTAGTATTTGATTTCAGGATCGCTAGAGATAAAAACAGAATGATCGTTCCATTTCCATCGATAAAAAAATGGAATCAGGATAATAAGAAAATAAATACAAAATCTTTTGGGAAAACCCATTTTAGTCTCGTTTAATGATATGTGCTGTAACGGCTTGTAACCCAAAGATCAGCAAAGTTAAACTTAAGTTAGTCGCTACAATGAATTCACGTTCAAAATTAATAAAAACGAAGCCCGATTTTTGCCACTGAATGAAAATCCATACAATCGCTAAAGCAATGATGCCCAAACCACTCAGGAGTACAAAGAAAAGTCTGTCTTCTTCCATTGATAAAATAAACTGATATATCGAACTTACTTTGGCTTGTTTTGTTGCGATGAGTAGCCCTGTCCCCCAAAGTGTAAGACCAAGAACAGAAAGAAAAGAAAACAATAACATAGAATGTAATCCGTAGAAATTGACTCCAAATACAGAGATCACTTTCCCTACAAAAACCGATATTAGAAGCTGAGACCAGGCCAGAACAAAAATAACAATTCCCGTTCGTTCAAATAAATGCGAACCATAAAACAAAATTCGGAGTAAGTGTCTCATACCATCACGCCAAGTGCGTAAATGAGGAATCCTGCCCACCTTATCTGGATATAACGAGACAGGAACGTGATACATAAGAGAATCATGAATCAAAGCTTTGATTAAAAGTTCAGAAGCAAATTCCATCCCTTTACTTTTTACATTCCATCGCAGGTAACTTTCTTTTTTAAAACAACGAAAACCAGAATTTGAATCCCGAATTTTTGTTTTTTTGGCATAAAGCAAATTGATGATCCAATTAATAACTGGAGTCCCTAAATACCGGTGCAAAAAAGGCATTGCTCCTTTGTGGATCGTTCCATCCAAACGAGATCCAATCACCATATCGGAATCAGTCTCAATTAACTTTTTGATAAGAGCTGGCGATTCTAAAAAATCGTAAGTATCATCTGCATCGGCAAAAACAATAATCTCACCTTTTGCATTTCGTATTCCGGTATCAAGAGCAGAACCATAACCTTTTTCCTTGGCAGAAACAACGCGAGCTCCAAACTTTTTTGCAATCGAAACTGATTTGTCCGTACTACCGTTGTCTGAAACCAAAATTTCTATTTCATACAGACTGTTATAATCTTTCCGAATGGTAACAAGTTTTTCCAAAACAAAAGGAAGAGTTTTTTCCTCGTTTAAACAAGGAATTACAAATGTGACTGATTTCTTTTTTTTCATAAAAAGTCCCGAGTATAGATTCCAAATGGATCTTTTGCTGATAGTAGATAACGACTCAGAGTCATTGCGTTATCCATATTCTTTTGTTTTAAAACATAGGTCATTAGGTTTGCCGCACAGAGTTCCTGACGAGGCATGGTCTGAAAACATTGCACGAGTAAACTGGGTTCCAACTCAGTGTCTTTTGCTAAAGCAAGTTCAAGAAAAAAATATCTTGCACCTAGAAATTGAATTTTCCAATTTTTTAAAAGACTTACATTCTTGTTCTCAATCTTTTTTACCAAACTATTGTTCTTGGGTTGAAATTCATAAAAAGTAGAAAGTTGTACGTCTTTGTGGTATTTGAAAATTGATTGTTCTACAAACCCGAAACGTAAAGAGAATGAGATAAGTAGTAAAAAAGAAAAAACTAAAAAAGTTTTAGAAAATATAGGTTTGATTGGTTTCGTTTGACGATTTTCATTTTTATTGATTCTAGTGACACCAACAAGCACCATCCCCCAGAAAAAGACATTTGCCACTTCTAAACTGCTGAAGTCCATAAATTCATGAACTAACCAGACAATCAGTATAAAGAACAAAAGCCTATCTTTAGCAGAATACTCAGAATAACCTTTCACGAAACGATACAAATAGATGAAAAGAAAATAAAAAAAGAATAAAAGTCCAACAATGCCTACAGAACTTAATATCTGAAAATACAAATTATGAGCCAAAGGGAAGGTATGAAAATGAATGATATAGTCTTGTACAAAACGGAAATCAGCTAAAGACAAATATCTAATATCTAAAAATGGAATGATTTTCTCAGGATTAAATCCAAGGCCAAACAAAGGTGCGTTCGCAATTGTTGAAAAGAAATGAAGTCTCCATATAGAAAATCGGATTCCAATGGTTCCTAGATCAAATAAAGTTTTTTCGGAATAGAGCAAAAATATTAGATAAAACACAATCACTGGAACAGCAAGTATGGATAGAAACTTTCTTACTGAACTTGATCTTTGGCTCCAGATGATAATAAAAGCAAGTAAACCCACTGACAAAATAGAAATCCTTGAAACGGAAATCATTAGCAAAAGAGAGGCAAAGATTAAAACTGCAAAGTAGAATAAATTTTTAAAACGATTTTCGGATCTGATGGAATAAACAGCAAGACCCAAGACTAAAAAGGAATTTGATCCTATTAGGCTCACCGGAATTAGGAATAAGTCTTCACGATAGTTACTAATTCTAAAATTCGGCTCCAAAAACATCTTCACAGCCAAAATAATAGCGTTAATCAAAAATACCAACAGAAGACCATCAACGATGATTTGTTTCATCGACTCTTTCCAAGTTCGAGCAAAAGAAACAAAAATCATCACTTCGAAAAGTAACAAAATTCTGATTAACGCAAAGTCATCATACCAGTCCTTGATGATCCAATAAATAAAAGCGGCGGTCGATAAAAGCAGAAGCCAAGTGAAATTTTCACTAATGGAATCCTGGTATCGGATCACCAGGGCAAGTGCAAATCCAATGGGAACCACTGGATAACTCATAAAATTGGAAGTAACAAAACAAGGTAGGACTGCTAATATACTACCGAAAGTTAGAAATTCTTTTTCTGAAGATTTTGCATGATAATAGAGCAGAACAACAGCCCAAAAAAACATGGTTAGTTTAATTGTTAATTTTTCTGGCAATAATTGAATGGGATCATACTCTGCTAATTTAAAAAAAACAAAGTTTGATAACAAGATAACAAATAGTAGGTGAAAGAAAGAACGAAAGGAATATTTTCTTTTCCGTAAATTCCAAAAGAAATAGATAAGGAAAAGAAAAACGCCTAAACCTATCGCATCGTTTCTAAAAAACTTTTGGTTCGTTTCTCCAAAAAAAAGACTTAAAAAACCTATAAAGAATAAAAAGTCAAAAAGGAGAAAAGGTAATCTCTGCATCTTAAAGCCAATTGGCAGTTTTTGGAATGTATTTGTCGGGCATCGACTTATGAAAGAAATTTTTCTTTGATACGATAAGATTGAAGTAAAGTATATGGCGAAGTGCCGCAACTCCATCTTTCCAAGTAATTTTTTTGCCTTCTAAATAATTTCTTGGATAATAAGAAATAGGAAATTCTTGAACGCGGATTTTAAGACGAGCGAGCTTTGCAGTAATCTCAGGTTCAAATCCAAATCTTTTTGATTCCAAATTGATGTTTTGAACAATTTCCGCTTTGAAGGCCTTGTAACAAGTTTCCATATCGGTTAAATAAAGACCGCTCAAAAAATTAGAAAGGATGGTAAGGATTCGATTGATCAGGTAGTGGAAAGTACGGTGAACCTGACGACCATCCTTTTTAAAGCGAGAACCGAACACAACGTCCGCTTTTCCCTTCGCAAGGGGTTCAATTAACATAGGAATTTCGTCCATGTCGTATTCAAAATCAGCATCCTGAACGATAATGATATTTCCCGTTGCTTCCGCGATCCCTCTATGGAGAGCGGCACCCTTCCCCTGATTTTTTTCCTGAATCAAGATTTTATGTTCCGATCGGAAGCGGAATGTTTTTAGAATTTCTAAAGAGTTATCACGAGAAGCATCGTCGATAAAAACTAGCTCCTTTTTAGTGGACAACTCAAGGGAATCAACCTTGGCTAAAAACTCCTCCAAATGTGAGGATTCATTATAAATTGGGATGATTAAAGAAGTCTTAATTGATTTCTCTGAACTTAACTGATTACGTCTAGCGACCATAGTTACTATCTAGAAATTACAATGATAAGTGAAAGTCAAGCGGTAAAAACGAATCTACAGAATCAAACTTTGGTTACTTATTTCTATACTTGCGAAGGCCTAAAAACCCATGAACCAATGTTAAAATGAAAGCATAAAAAGTAGATATTTTTTCACGATTTTTTAACATTCGGAAGTGTGCTAACATCACTTTTTTCTTGTTAGATGTAGCAGCCCCTCTTCGAACACGATAACGAGCCAAAATCTCAGAATTGGCGTAAGCTTTTTTTCCGTCTCTTAAAATATCAAGCCAAAGTGCATAGTCGTCTCTCAAACTTTTTAAACCTGGGTCAAAGAACTTCTTTCCTACACTAGGAACATGGTAAATCGCTGTGAGTAACCCGACCCGATTGTAATGCAGTAGATCACGATATGAATACTCTTTTGATTTTACGAGAAATGGTTCACAAAATTCAGAACCGTTTTCATCCACAATTCGGTAAGAGGCAAAAGAAAAAGGAGAATGATTTTTTTCCATAAAGGGAATCATCGTCTCCAAAAAATTTGGTTCCCATAAATCATCAGCATCCAAAAAGGCAATGAACTCACCGTTAGCCAATTTGATTCCTGTATTACGAGTGTCAGCAGAACCCGAGTTATTTTCTTTGGGAATAAATTGAATTCTAGAGTCCGAAGCAGCTATTTTTTTTGCCAAGATTGCAGTCTCATCCTTGGAACAATCATCCACAAGAAGAAGCTCCCAATCTTTAAAATTTTGGTTGGTGAGTGAATGAACAGATTCCTCAAGATAAGAAACCGCATTGTAAGCGGGCATAATGACAGATACTTTAGGCATAAAATTGACTACATTTTAAAGGAACTGGTAAATTTTAAAGACAAATTAAACAAAATCGAAAATGAAATATAAGGATAAATTAACAAACAATTAGGTCAGAGAGCAAACATAATCCCAATTTTCTACTGCTTAACTTCTTTCACTAACTCTAGTAGTCTCTGTTTCCAGTGTACATTCTGAAAATCAAAATTTTCTCGAAATTTCTTTTTACTTAAAACACTATAAGAAGGACGTTTTGCATCTGTAGGATAATCTTCAGTGGCAATGGGAATCACCTTACAAGAATAACCCAAGGTTTCGACGATCTCATTGGCAAAGTCAAACCAACTTGCCACACCTTCGTTAGAAAAATGATAGATCCCAGAGTGTTTTGTCTTGGTAGCTAAAAAACAAACACGAGCTAAATCACCTGCCCAAGTAGGGGTACCAATTTGGTCATCAATGACTCGAAGGTTTTCTCTTTCTTTTGCTAACTTCGCAATTGTATTAAAAAAATTTTTTCCAAACTTTGAATAGACCCAGGAAGTCCGAATGATGATAGAATCTGGATTTTCTTCTAAAACCTGATCTTCTCCATCAGACTTTGTTTTGCCATAAACAGAAATGGGATTTTTGGAATCTGTTTCCTTGTAGGGGCGATTATGGTTCCCATCAAAAACAAAATCCGTTGATATATGAATGAACTTTGCTCCTAGAGATTTAGCATGAGCAGCTAATGATTTGGCACCATTTAAATTCACTAATTCCGCGTTTTTTTCATCTTTCTCTGCTAAATCAACCGCTGTATATGCTGCTGCATTGATGATTGCAAAATAATCTTTAGATTTAGAAAAAAAGTCTTTAACACTATTCTCAGAGGATAAGTCCAAGACAGAACGATCCACAAATTCGAAATTAAAGTTCTTTTCTTTCTCAGACAACAAACGAAGTTCAGATCCCAATTGCCCATTGGATCCAGTAACAAGAATTTTTTTCATATTTAGCTAAACTAATTTCTTAACCAATCAGTAGATTGTTTCATTTAAAATTCGAATCAAATATTGACCATATCCATTTTTCTTTAATGGTTCGGCCAATTTCTCTAATTCCGATTTGGAAATATAACCTTTGCGATAGGCAATTTCTTCAGGGCAAGCAATCTTTAAACCCTGGCGCCTTTCCACAGTTTCTACAAATGTAGAAGCCTCCAAAAGTGACTCATGGGTTCCTGTATCGAGCCACGCATACCCTCTTCCCATAAGCTGAACATCTAAAATTCCCTTTTCCAAATAAATCTTATTTAGATCTGTAATTTCAAGTTCGCCTCTTTTTGAAGGTTTTACCTGTTTTGCATATTCAACAACTTTAGAATCATAAAAATACAGACCAGTAACCGCATAATTACTTTTAGGTTTTAATGGTTTTTCTTCAATGGAAACGGCACGTCGTTCGTTATCAAATTCAACGACACCATATCTTTCTGGATCATTGACATGATAAGCAAAAACTGTAGCGCCATTTTTTTTATTAACAGCAGCATTCAATTGTTCTTCCATTCCATGTCCAAAAAAGATATTATCTCCAAGGATGAGAGCCGCAGGTTCTCCCCCATTCAGAAATTTTTCTCCAATCAGAAAGGCTTGCGCTAATCCATCAGGGGAAGGTTGTATTTCGAATGTAAGCGAAATACCCCACTGAGAACCATCACCTAACATTTCTTTAAAAAGAGGTGTTGATTCTGGAGTCGAAATGATTAAAATTTCCTTAATTCCCGCTAACATAAGGGTACTTAATGGATAATAAATCATAGGTTTATCGTAAATCGGCAGTAATTGTTTGCTGACGACCTTTGTTACTGGGTAAAGTCGAGTTCCTGAGCCGCCTGCTAAAATGATTCCCTTCATTTTGAATTCAATTCCTTATATTGAAATTCATAATATTTGTTATAATCGCCAGATAGAATTTCTTCCCACCAAGGTTTGTTTTCTAAAAACCAATCCACTGTTTGTTCAATGGCTTCATCAAATTGGTATTTCGGTTTCCAACCCAATTCCGTTTCAATTTTTGCGGGATCAATAGCATAACGAAAATCATGACCAGGACGGTCTTTAACAAATTGAACTAACTTTTTATGAGGAGCCCCGTTTGGATTTTTTTTGTCCATTAGTTCACAAATTCTATGAACAATTTCCAAATTATTTTTTTCATTCCGTGTTCCAATATTATAAGTTTCACCAAATTTGCCCTCTCTCATAACCAAATCAATAGCAAGACAATGGTCTTTCACAAACAACCAATCTCGAATATTTTCTCCGGTTCCATAAACAGGAAGTGGTTTGCCTTGTAGACAATTTAGAATCATAAGCGGGATTAATTTTTCCGGGAAATGAAAAGGTCCATAATTATTAGAACAGTTAGTGGTGATGACAGGTAATCCATAAGTATGAAAGTATGCCCGCACCAAATGATCGGATCCGGCCTTTGAAGCCGAATAAGGTGAATTTGGCGAGTAAGGTGTCGTTTCAGTAAATGCTCCATCTGCACTTAAGGAACCAAAAACTTCATCCGTGGAAACATGAAGAAATACCTTTAGCTCTTTTTTTGCATGAAGAGTTCTAGCAAACTCTAACATATAAAAACTACCCATGACATTTGTTTTGATAAATTCTTCTGGCCCGAGAATGGATCTGTCAACATGCGATTCAGCTGCAAAATGGGCGATTTCTGTTATAGCAACATTTTGTAACTTTGCAAATACCTCTGTTTTATCAGTGATGTCTAACTTGATAAAATTAAATCGGGGATCATTTTTCCATTTTTCTAAATTCTTTAAATTTCCCGCATACGTTAACTTATCGACAACGGTGATAGAGACATCTTCAGAAGATTCTAAAATCGTATGAACAAAATTTGAACCAATAAAACCTGCACCACCGGTGACCAAAATTTTTCTTTGTTTCATGTTTAAAACTATCTATATCCTTTAACTTGGAATTTCGAAAATAATGGAGAATTGAAATTTATGTAATTTCTAATAAAAAATGAATTAATCAAAACGGACTGACAAAGTCTTTTAAGAAAGGAAGAATCTTATCCTTAGCGGACAAAATGCACGCTTCTGTGCTTATACCCCAATCGATTCCAAGAGCAGGATCATTAAATAAAATTCCCCCCTCAGACTCCTTAGAATATTCATTCGTAACTTTATATAAAAATTCAGTATTGTCTTCCAAAACGAGAAACCCATGAGCAAATCCAGAAGGAACCCAAAAAATCTCATGTTTTTTTTCTGTCAAAATGACTGATACGTGTTGCCCATAAGTTTTTGAATTTTTCCTTATATCAACGGCCACATCCAAAACAGATCCTTTGACCACCCGAACCAACTTACCCTGATCCATTGGAGGTGCTTGGTAATGAAGACCTCTCAATACATTTTTATTGGATTTAGAATGGTTATCTTGACTGAAGAGACTCGGAATTCCTAAAGAAGCATATTCTGATGCCTTAAAAGATTCCAAAAAAAAGCCCCTATCGTCTCCATGAACCGTCGGAAAAATAAGAACAGGTCCCGAAATGGAAAATTCTTTCGTTTTCATATATTTTTAAATGAATGGTATGTCCTTGTCAAACTCTGGGAACAAGGTCTTTTCCTTAGAAAGGGTTGTCAATAGAAGAAATAAAGAGCATTATGAACCTTTACTTTTAGTTTATTTTGTATTCAGATAAGGAAACTGAAATACACTGGAAGTAACATCTATGAAACCAAAAATTTCAGTATGTATGGCTACATATAACGGTGAGAAATACATTGCCGAACAATTAAACTCAATCCTCAAACAACTATCAGAAAATGATGAGGTCGTCATATCCGACGATTCCTCAACAGACGATACGGTCAAAATATTAAAAAGTTACGCAGCCAAAGATCAAAGAATCCAACTTTTTTTATACCAAACCTTTAGAGATCCGATTCAAAATTTTCAAAATGCTCTAAAAAAATCTACTGGAGATTATATTTATCTTTCTGACCAAGACGACGTGTGGTTAGATAATAAAGTAAATACGATTAATACAATCTTAGAATCCTACGATTTGGTTTTACATGATTCTATCGTGACTGATGAAAATTTGAATACTACTGCGCCTTCTTTTTTTAAGATATTTGGCTCTAAAAAAGGCATTCTCAAAAACGTAATCAAAAGTTCTTATTACGGATCTTGTATGGCTTTCCGTCGAAAGATTCTAGAAGACGCCCTTCCCTTTCCGAAAACCAAAGAGATTGGACAAGACTTATGGCTCGGACTCGTAGCCGAGTTAACTGGAAAAGTGATCTTGATTGAAACTCCATATATCTACTACCGTAGGCACCAAAACACCTTTACCCTAAGGGGACTCGGCGGAACCAAACGGAACATCTTCCAAATCATCAGAGGCAGACTTGTGATGTTTTATGAAATAATCAAATTTAGTTTAAGAAAAATCGGATTATTTTAGTTTTTCACGGATACCGTTTTCAAAAAGTGTCAATGCGGCATCAATGGTTTCATGCATATCAAAGTATTTGTAATCACCCAACCTTCCACTGATATAAACATTTTCTAATGCATCCGCTTCTTTGCGATATACCTTTACCAAATCAGTGTTTCTCTTATCATTGATCGGATAATATGGATTTGATCCATCATCCAATGAAGAAAATTCTTTAATGGTAAGAGTTGTATTTCCATAAGTTCTTTCTGGATGGAGATGTCTTGGCTCATGGATTCTAGTAAAGGGAACGGTCTCCTCCGCATAATTCATAACGGATGTTCCCTGAAAGTCATCATAAGGATGGGATTCTTTTTCAAACCGAAGGGTTCGGTATTCTAGTTTACCAAACTTGTAATCAAAATATTGGTCAATTGGACCACTATAAATCAAAATTGTATCTTTCGGAATTTGATCCTTGATATCAAAAAAATTAGTATTCAACACAGTTGTGATGAGCGGATTAGAAAGCATTCGTTCAAAAATTTTCCCATAACCATCTTTGGGAATTCCTTGCCAGCGACTATAATAGTAACTCTCGTTATAGTTTTTACGAATAGGCAATCTATTTAAAATAAACTCAGGTAATTCCTTTGGATCTTTATTCCATTGTTTTTTGGTATAACCCTTGATAAAGGCCTCGTATAAAGGACGTCCAATTAAGGAGATTGCCTTTTCCTCAAAGTTGCGTGGAGGATGATCAATACGATCCTTGGCCTTTTCTTTCTCCAAGAAGGGTTCTACCTCAAAGGGTTTTAGATTCAAACCATAGTATTGATTGATTGTCTCCAAATTGATCGGCATTTGGTAGACTTTGTTTTTAAAAGTCGTTAGAACTTGGTGATAATAATTATTAAACTCAGTAAACTTTTGGATATATTCCCAAACCTTTACATTAGAAGTATGAAAGATATGAGTCCCATAAGTATGGAACTCAATCCCTGTTTCCGGATCTACTTCCGAATAACAATTCCCGCCGATATGATTTCGTTTTTCAATTACAAGAACTTCTTTCTTTAATTCAGAAGCAACTCTCTCCGCAATAACCGAACCAAAAAAACCCGACCCAACAACAATGACTGAATATTTTGAATAGTCCATAAAAGTTCTAATAGAACAATAATAAGTTCAGCATCCCCTTTTCAATTTATTTTTCTTAATTTATACAAAACACTTTACATGAGTTTGGTTAGTAGGATTCATTTAAATAGATCCAATGAAAGGATTGAATATCCCATGATAAAGATAGAGAAAAAAAACAATAAAATTCTCATTAAAGAATTCATATTAAAAGTTTTATTCCGAATACATAAGCTTAAATTATTCAAATTTCTTTTTCTAAACCAAAAACCGAAAATACTCAACAATCAAAACTATCGCAAAAAACAACACGACCGTTTGGTATTGTTTTCCACATTTAATCTAAAAGGCGAGGTCACTAAAAATCTAAGACACTATCTAAAAAATCTTTCCGACCTCGGTTCCGACATTGTTTTAGTGGATACCTCCCCTGTTTCTTCTGAAAAGGAGATAGAGTTAATTAGACCCTATTTAAAACACTATATTTGGCGCGAAAACATTGGTTACGATTTCGGTTCATGGAAAACAGGTTTATGGGAAACGGAAGATTGGGAGGATTACAAACAAATTGTAATTACAAATGACAGTATTTATGGACCTCTCCATTCGCTGAAACCGATCTTCGAGAAATTTAAGAAATCCGATTACGATGTTTGGGGGCTCACAGATTCCTATGAATTTGAACACCACATTATGAGTTATTTTCTAGTATTTCAAAACAAAGTGATACACTCAGCATCATTTAAAAAATTCTGGAAGGAACTTAGTTTTTATCCAACTCGTTTCAAAAAACTCCTGATCCTAGAGTATGAAATCGGAGGAACCAAATATTGGATTCAGAATGGGTTTAAAGTAGGATCCCTGATTGAATATCAAAAATTAGACCAAAATATCGACAGTAGCTTTTATATAAATCCAACGCATGTGCATTGGGACACAATAGTCAAAGATCATGGTTTTCCTTTTATAAAAAGAGATCTAGCAAAAACACTGATTGCCAACGGTCTGACGAATGATTTAGAAAACCTTTTGGAAAAAACTAATCAATATTATCATTTAGACAATATTGAGTTAATTTCCAAATAAAAAAGAAAGCTTTAGACTTTAAACGGGATTAATCTTTCTTCAATATTCTCTTTTCCAATTTCGCCGCTTTCATGGTATTCTGCATCTTGATTTACATTCCAAACATCGTAAACAATTCGATCAGTAGCTATGTTTTCCACTGTTAACATAGTTGTCATCATTGTATGATCCTGGTTGTTGTATTTATGCATTCCATTCCTTCCAACCAGATGGAGATTTGTAAATTTACCTTGTATCTCAGCTTTTAATACATTGATATGATTTTGGTAAACATCATCATAAACGGGGTAAGCCTTTTTCTGGCGAACAACAAAACCTTCTTTAATGTCTTGAAGTTTAGTTAATCTAAGTTTAACCACTTCTTTTTTTTGATAAGTTTACGAGCTCTTAGTCAGTAGAAGTCCAAAGCCCATCACCTTCAAAACAGAAATATTCTAAACCATAACAATTATATGCTAGATCTGGGACTATTTCTGGAGACCAACTTTTGAAATAATGTTTTAATCATTTTTGATTTATCTTTAATCTTAGATTTAGGTTTAATTGTATTCCAAATAGCTAAATATAATGACAATCCCTTGATCCTTTGTGCAGCAACCAAATAACCAAAACGTTCTTTGCGGTTACCTAATAATAACCAAATAAACTCAAATAAGTTAGTTGTAAAAAAGGGAGATATGTTTCTGACAAAAACCGAAAATAATCAAAACTCGTCAATAAATGTAAAAAAACCAAACAAAAACAAACTTTAAAAAAAGGCTGACCTGCCTATCACTCAACATCAAAGATACTGAAAAAAATGATAACCTAACTATGGTAAAAATTGTTATAAAACTAGAAAGTACAATTATGAAAATTCCGTTACCTAATGAATTAAGAAGAAGTATCCTTGGTAAAAAAGAAAAAAGAAAAAACAAAGAAAGATAAAGATACAGACCGGGTATGTGATTGCTTGTCACATGCTCGTTTAATTTTCCACCCTTTGCTAGAAAAAAGCATTCTTAATATTCTCACTAGCGTCACTTAAATGAACATACCGCCAATTGGCTAACTCAAATATCCCCAAATCTCCGCCCTTATACTGAAAAAAGATAAGTAAGAAAAAAAATATAGAAACTAACAAAATTTCTACGATGAATCTATAAAATAATTCAAATAATCTCATAAATTAACACAACTTTGTGGGAAATTTTACAAACTTTCCCGGATAAGTATATGTCAACTTGTTTCATTACCAATACAAACACCAAGTTCAATATATACGGTTTAATTTCTGCTAATTGAAGCACCTAACCATCACGAAAAGTGAGAGACGGACTAATGAAACTTTCAACTACAATCTTATTTGATTGTAGTCTATTTTTTAAACCAGGAGATATTCCTTTTGAAATAATTTATTAAGTAGCGATCAAACCTTGGAATATGAAATTTTAATAATAAAAAAGCCAGTTGAAGTGCAGTGATTCTTCCAAAAACAAAATCAATCGCCAATTTTTGTTTATACGACCATGGCGCCGTTGATACACCAGTATTATCATTAATAGAGATGGGTTGGTCAAAATGGAAAACTTTCGTTTTGGGTATGGTCAAGAAAAAAACATAATCTGAAATGATCAGTTTAGGTGTGATGAGATAGTTACCATATAAATTATGTAATTTCCTTTTATAGATCACTGATTGGTGTAGAATTGCACCCTTTTCATAATTTGCAAAACCCGGAAAAAGCGAATTAGGATCTTTTAACAAATTACATGTATACCAGTTCCCGAAAACAAAATCTACCTCTCCCAAATTTTTCAATTTAAAAAACGAAGTCAAAACATTACGATCAGCAAATCGATCCCCTGCATTCAAATAAATAATCCACTCGCCCTTTGCTACCTTTAACCCTTTGTTCATGGCATCGTAAATCCCACGATCAGGCTCACTTACCCAGTAATTAATCCCAGACCTGTTCTTTTTTATGAGTTCCAGTGTGCCATCTGTTGAACCGCCATCAATAACGATATATTCAAACTCTTTAAAACTTTGTTCTCGAACGCTCTTCAGCGTGTATTCAAAAAATTGTTTATTATTTAATACAATTGTGATGATAGATAATTTTGGTGACATACTACTGTTTCCTAAAAAACTTAACGTTAAAAATAAAGGTCGTTATAACTAAAATTATGAAATAATTAATCAGATTTATGGTCATTAGTTCAAGCAGCGAACTCTAATCGTTTTCTAATGATTAATGCTAGTGGCAAAGAGTATAAAGGTAAAAATTCAGTGAAGATACGATATTCATATATATTTGCAGTATATAAATAAATCAATAATACCAACCAACCTACGGGTAACATCCTCCGCAACCGGAACGGTAATTTAGCAAGATTACTTTTAAAAAATAATGGAAATATAAGGAATAAAGGAAAAAACAAAAAAGCAACTCGATAATACGCTTCAAAAAAACTCGGGTTTTGAATTTCGTACATTGCTGAGGTAAAAAAACTTATATTAGATACATATTGATCCTGATACACCAAACCAACTTTATCCATAAATAGATAATGTAGAAATAATTTTGTTCCACTCCAGATAAACATTAAAAAGAAAACTTTGGGAAATAAACTTTTCTTTTCGGTAAATTTCCAATGAACTAAAAAGTAACAAAAAATAAAGATTAAAGACGTTTCTCTATTTAAAGTAGCAAGAAAAATTAAAATACAGAACACAGAATAAGACTGTGTCTGAATCGAATATAACAGCAAAACACAGAACAAAATAGAATATGTATCGTATAAAAAATACAATGGCATATATCTAGGCAAATAAGAAAACCATGGTATCAAGAGAATAAAAAACAAAGTAGAGATAAGGGCAAATTCCTTTGTTCCGTATAACTTCGAATATCGATAATAAAAAACGAATACAAAAAAATATCCGATAAACTCTAAAAAATAAACAATTTCTTCGGCAGTATAATCTGTTTTAGATTTAATAAATTGGCCAACCCAACTTGTTAGTGCTCTAGACACAAAGGGTTTTCCATAATCATGTAATAGAAATTTTTCGTGACCAATAAAATTAAAATTTAATTGGTTGTGTAAGCCCGTAAAAAGAATTGCAATAATGGCGAACGCAAACGTTAACCATAGCCTAAAAAAAAGTTCACCCCAGTTTTTCGGAATTACTGAGGGCAGTATCGTAATTTTTAATCGATTTTGAAATTCAAATTTCAGCATTTTTAAGTTTTTAAATTTATTCTCGGCAATTTTAAACAAATAGCGTAAATGATAAAATTCCTTTTCCCAAAAAGGGAGACTAGTTTTTTAATACCGAACCTATTTTCTCAATAGAATTTGTTTCGAAATTAAAGACAGGTAAATCTGAAATAATTTTAATTTGATTAGAAATCCCCGTAACATATGTAAGCTCCCGCTTTTCATTCCTGGATTCTCTGGCAGGATTTGGCAAATAGACTTCCGATGCAGATCGTTCGCTAAATCTTTCTGCAAAATCATTCCTAATAAAAAATGCATTATTGCAAATGTTATTACATCCAATGAATTTATAACCCTTTTGATTTGCCAAATCGATAAAAGCTGGCAATGAGGCTCCATAGTATAATCCAGAGTAATGTGCATTAAACCTTTGGAATCCAGAATCATAAGGGATCGAAATTTTCTTTTCAGCACCAAACGAATTGTTAATTTCGGTAATCACTAAAACTGGCGACACAGATTCGATTTGTTTCCATACCCAATAGTCGTTTCCATCGATATCTACACTTAATATCCCAATATTTCCCGAAAACCCTTGATCCTTAATTAAGGAATTGATATTATCTTTTGTTATAAAAGCGTTCACTGCTCGCAACGAATTTTGCCAGAAGTAATTTTGTTGTCTGATGTATTCAATATTTGATTTTGAGCCATCAATTACCATTCCCTCCCAATGTCGACTCATCATCAAATAACGTGTATTTGATTCAGAATAATTCTCCACCCCAAACTCGATAAAAGATTTAGGTATTTCAGGAATCCTATTAATGATGTGGTCTATTAAACCATCCTCATCCCATTGTGAAAAAACCTTAAATCCGCTATTCGAAAATGTTCGATTTTCAGAGTTTACATTCAGTCGCGATTGTAACTCACCAAGTGATATATGAAAATTCTCTATTTTTTCGATCAGTTGGTATTGTTTTTCAATTACTTCCCTTAAAAAGGGTCTCATTAACTTCGATATGATCTTTTTAAATAAACGCATACTAATTCCTAAATAAATTAAAGATAAAAACCCTTAATTTCAATAACTGTCTATTGATCCTGGATGGATAATAAAATATCTCAACAAATTCATGAAAGAAATCAACTAACTTCACTTTCTCTGGATGAACCAAAGGAAAATCAAATTTTTCGATTTTTAAATTTGCAAAACTTGAATTCTGATCAACAGTATGAGTTCCATCTTCTCTGAATCCCAAATTTCGAACTAAATTTTTGGATGGCATAATGGAAATTCGATCTTCTTTCCAATTATGGTATGACCATTGATGATCCCAAGTATCAACTTTGCCACTCGACGATTCATCTATCCAATGTTTCCAAGTTTTTATCTGTCTTTGCGATTTAAAATATGTTGATAGGATATCTTCTACATTCTCTAAATTAAGATCCTTGGACTTGTATCCTTCCCAAGCTCTCCGCCATGTTGCCCAGCCCCAAATATGAAAGTATTTTGAATAAAAATAAGACTCTTTTAGATGAATTTTGTTATAAAAAAAGTTCACACCTGAAATCATCCCAATTTTTGTATCAAATTTGTATCTCTCAAGCAGCTCTTCGCAAAATGTAAAAAAGGATAAGTCCGGAAAACAATCGTCCTCTAAAATTATCCCCATCTCTTCCGACTCGAAGAACCAAGAGATCGCAGATGAAACACCTAAGCGACATCCTTGATTATTTTTTGAAAACCTGGTTTTCACCTGAACGGATTTCGGAATTTTTTCCATTAACTGTCGAACTGAAGTAACCTTATCGACCTCCCCTTCTTTTCCATCACGAGCGCCATCAACAGCAAAATAAATAATCGTTGGTTTATATTCTAAAATACGATTTAAAGTAATCTCAGTCAAATCAGGTCTATTGAAACCAATCAACAATACAGGAAGTTTCATATTTTGTTAATTTCTTTTATAATTTCTTTTATATGCTTTTTTAAATCAATTGAATCAATGGGTATGGTCGACCCACGAGAAAAAGAGTCGTATAGTATTTTTTTATGTGAACTCATATTCATCTGAATGAGAGGAGGAAAATATGCTATCATTTGTTTATAATTCTTAGGATAAGGGATAAACCGAAAAAGATGATTTCCATTTGAGAAACAAAATACTTTCGGAACTTTTGTAGCCATCGCAATATGCACACCGCTAGAATCCATTGACAAAACTGCAGAAGAGTTACCAATAAAATCAATTGTTTCTATTAAATTTGTAAGTCCACATTGTGAGGTAATCCTATCTGACAATTCCGACAAGATGGTTCCTTTTTTAGCTTCGTTTTTACCACCAAGAATTGTTATTTTGTATTTTGTATGATTTAGAATCTCCATACAAATAAACTTCATATTCTCAATGGAGAGCTGCCTAAATGGAGAACTTGAACCGATAAAAAAAGAAACAAACTTTTCCTTATCATGAAATTTTCGATATGGTAAATCTAAATCAACTAAAGAAAAAACCGGCTCTAAGTAATTAAAAAAATGACGATTTCTTTCAAATTCAAATTGGTTCGAATCAATATTATCAACTAATTGATCATATTGACGATCATTAAACAATTTTACTTCTTTTAAATAGTTCAGGTCATCTCCTTTTGAAGTTATTTTCTGGGCTGATGAGAGTGGTAATAAAAGAAAATCAACGATATGATTTCTTGAAAAAGTCGGTTGAATGATCTTTCCAATATTAAAAGTACTTAATCTCAATAAGATATAGATTCTATAAAATCGATTACGAGCAAGCCGCTCTACATTAACCCAAATAACCTTATCAGCAAATTCTCGGTCATAGTGTTCATAAATAGAACGCCAAGCAACATTTGCCAGAAAAAGGATTTTTCTTTTTTGGATAAACTTCGAATTTTTTAGCGGGGAAAGAAAATTCCGAAAAAGAATATAATCCCCAATGGAATCCAATCGATTAATTAGTGTATATTCATTCCCAGATTTAAAAAAAAACTGAACAAAATTACTTAGTAAAAAAATTAACCCTTTGATCATTTATTTTTATTTATTTCCAACAATTTTTTAGCAAAACTTCGAATATTAAGGTTCCAGAAAAACAATCCCAATAGCTGAAATCTCAACAATGGTCTCAAATCCTTAAAAAAGAACAAAAAGAGGGTACTAGCGCAGAACTGAGATATTAGAGTAGCAACTGCAGCCCCCATAATTCCATAGGTAGGTATCCATAAGTAATTAAGAATAACATTGACGGCTAAACCAAATAAACTTTTCCAAATGGTATACTTTTGTAAGTTCTCTATCAGAAAAAAATTTCCGCCAGCAACTCCTAAAAAAACAAATATGCCAGACCAAATATGGACTTTTAATATGGAGGCAGACGACTGAAATAAGTCACCATATAAAACATTAATCAAAGGTTCAGCAAAAAGTTGAACTGCAGAAGCACCTAAAAAAGCAATCCAAAAAACAATTCCATGCAAAAGTAAAAATCTTTTATCATAATCTGATGAAAATTCATTCTTCAATTTGATCAGATTTGGAAAAAAAGACGATGCTAATCCTATAGGAATAAAGTACCAAAATTCACTCCAGCGAACACCAACGCTATATAGGCCCAACTGACTATCACCTAATATCGAGCCTATCATAATCTGATCAACTTTCATATATAAAATAATTGCAAGACCTGCAAGAAGTAGTGGAAATGAATCGCTTAATATACTTTTGACCCGATTCAAACGAGGGAAGTGAAACGAAATTGTTCCATTCTGTCTTAGATAAAGAAAGTATATCAATAACGAAGATATTACTCCTTCCACGGCAAAAGTAATGAAAAGGGCTAAATGCGGAAACCTGTATGAAATCAAACAAACGCGAACTACTGATAAAACCAGAAAAACAATATTTTCGGCCCATACTACAAACTTTACCTCAAGTTTTGCTTCAAAAACAAAACGAACTACGGAAAAGCAACGAAATAAGGATGGAACGCTCAATATAAGCATTAAGAAATATAAACCATCATTCGGTTTCAAAATCCAAAGCGCACAAAAAGACAATAAAACCGAAAGGATTCCAAATGTAAAATGAATCCAAAATGCAGACAAGAGAACTTCATCTCGTTTTTCTGGCTCCGAGACTAACATTCTGACAAGAATACCCTCTGAACCAAACGAAATTAACGTGCCAAAAAGGACAATCAAAGCATTAAGAAAATTGAATTTACCAAACCATTCGGGCCCAAGATATCTAACAATCCAAACACTTACAATTAGTCCGACGGACAATTTAAGTAATTTGTCTATGATTAGCCAAAAACCATTAATAAAAATTGATTTCAAAACCTAACTCGGTTGTACACTTGAATGAAAAACTTCATAACAACAAGAAAAAATAAGGCAGGAAGCATCGGACCTAAGGTTGTAGGCTGGAAAATTCCATAAATTAAAATAAACATTAATCCTATTAGTAGAGAGAAGCGATATGGATCTCTGTTTTTAAGAGAAACAGAGAAATAAGAAAACAAAAAGCCAAAAATAGCAGCAAAAAAGATAACTCCGAAGACTCCACCATCTCGATACATAGTAAAGAAAATTGAACCATAGGCATTCAATTGAATGGGCTTCCCAAACCTATCTACTCCAATATCAAAATCTTGGTGAAGATAACCACCAACGATATCCGTTTGAGAAAGATAACCAATTCCCAACTTATTTAAAACTAGAACCCAATACCTCTCAATTCCGCCTAACATAGATAATCCATAGGAATATTGATATAATATCGAACTCGGATTTTTTAGTTCCACGTCGAATATTGAAAAAGATTCCGTATGGTAAGTTACAACAAACAAATCAAAAATATCTAACACAGATTTTGATCCTCTATAAAAAGTAATCCAAAGAGTCAAAAAAAGTAGTAAAAAAATAGGCAATGAAGCCTTTAATAAATTACTTCGCAACTTAGAGAAACCATTAAAATAAGTAATAAAAACTAACCCAAGAAGAACCGAAATTAAAAGATAATGGTAACCAAACCGGCCAAACATAATCAGCGAATCTAAAATTACTAATACGACTCCAATCAAAAGCAATCCATACCTCTTTCTTAGTATATAAAAAGCTAAACCTGAAAACAACAAGATATATTGAAAAGGTCCAATAACTAGTGAATGTAAAAGTGCAACTGTATTCGAATTAAAAAATACAGTTGCTGATCCAGTTAAAAGTCCAAATACATCATTTCTATACGTAGCAGGAGGCATTATATACTTTAGGATATAAACCGTATGAGATGCGAAAAACAGCTGCACTGGTAAAACAAAACAAATGGAAATCCAAAGCAAAATACTATAAAAATCGTTGTTATTTGTTAAGTTAGAATCTCCAGCAAAATTACTTTCAAATATTCGTTCATGTGCAATGTAAGAAAATGAAAAAAGAGAAAAGAAAAGAAAATACATACACTGAGTATTAAAACTTAAAACAAAAAGACCTGAAATTGAGAGATACGACAGGGTATTCCAACTACCCCACCAAATGAGAACAAGAACTATTGCGATTGAACGAGATCCACTAAGGCATAACCAAATAATAATTGAAATATAAAAAAATAGAGTTATAAGGAGCATATAAACTAAAGAACCCGAGAGATACGATGCATTAAAGGGAACTAACCTTCAAATAAAGTGAAGCAAAAATTTTTTTAAGCAAATTCAATATTAAAAATTTATTTTTCATCTTACAAAAACTTATTATAAATTCTTAATATTCGTTAGACTCAAAATTTGATATACAAGATCTTCTCACCTTGCCCCAAACCCAGTTACTATTGTTTTTATAGTTTTAAATGTAATCAATAAATCCAGCCAAAAGGAAAAATTCTTAATATAGTAAAAATCATATTCTAACTTTACCTTCATCCCCTCTACCTCTGCCGCATACCCCTGTTCGACTTGAGCCCAGCCACTTATTCCCGGTCGCACTACATGACGATAAGCAAAAAAAGGAACGTCCTTTGCATACCATTTGGACAGTTCAAATGACTCAGGTCGAGGTCCAATAAAAGACATCTGTCCAATTAAAATATTAAACAACTGTGGTAATTCATCAATTCGGTATTTCCTAATAAATTTTCCAATTTTCGTAATGCGAGGATCATCAATAGGATTCGTAAATCCACTGCCCTCCTTATCCATATACATACTTCGAAACTTTAACATTGGAAATACTTTTCCACGAAAACCCATTCGAGGTTGAATAAAAAAAGCAGGACCTTTAGACTCAAGTTTAACCAATATAGCAATCAAAAGAAATAATGGCAAAAAAATCGGAATTAAAGCTACGGATGTAAAAAAATCAATCCATCGTTTTACTGTTTCATAAAACTCAGATGGTAAAAGTGATCCAAAAACATTTTCAGAAAGGTGGTCTATTTTAACTCTACCTGTTACAAATTCTCTAATTTTTTTCTCAGAATAAACAGGGATCCTTGCTAATGTGCATTTTGCTAAAAATTTTTCCCATTCAGGAGATAACATTGGACTATTGAAATCAGCGACAATTGCATTATATCTCTGTCCATTTAAATCTGGAGAATTCAAAATTGAAAATAATGCCCCATGTGAACTAACCAAGTCAGCACTGGAATTAGATGGTAATATCGCATACCGTATTAATCGATACCTTCTCCCCAAGAAAAAACCCGCAAAGCACCATAACAAAGTTACTATGAATCCAATAACGTAGATTTGAATCGAATAAGAAATACGCAAAAAAAGAATAATGCATATAGGAAATGCAAAACAAATTAATGATATTGGTAAAACATAAGAAACCGATTCAGAAGCTGGTAATCTAAATAACTTACGCAAACTAAAGGTAGCAATCAGAAAAGATAATAAGCTAGTAGCTAATGAGGTGTATAAATTTGGATCATTTGATTTCCAAAATTTAAATCCCCAAATGGGAATTGCTGAAGCTACAATTAAGACTATCCCACCGGATATAAACTGAAACAAATAACTTAACAGAATACGCTCAAACCATCTTGAATGTCGGCGAGTAATCTCCTTCATTTAAGGAAATACCTTTTCCTTTGTTAAGGAATGAATGATTTTTTTTACAGTTGTATTTACTGAGAATGTTGTATCCAAAAGTTTTATAGCATTTTTTCCCATCGTTGTGCGATGGTTTGTATCTAATAAGGTAACTGCATTATTGTATAAAGTTTCGTGGTCTCCTGCAAAAGAAACAAACCCTGCTTTTCCCTCTTCGATCACAGTTTTTAAATCATTTCCCCTATTCACCGCACCAAGAATCGGAACACCTACTTGCATATATCCAAGAATTTTTCCTGGAAAGTTATGCGTTTTGTGGTCTGGATGTAAAGTAAAAAGTCCTACATCAATTTGAGTCAGTATAGACGTAAATACATCCTGCGACACAGATTCTAACAATAGGCAATTCGATAAGTTCTTATTCTTAATCGTATCTAGAACTAATTGAAACTCATCCCCTGCCCCAAGGAATAAAAATTGTACTTTAGGAAAAGTTAACATTCGTTCCGCAAGTATCAAAAGATTTTTCATATCCTGAGCATGACCGATATTTCCACCATAAAAGAAGATAATACGATCACTAAGATTGTATTTTTTTCTAATATCAATTGGAACCATTTTTTTGTTATCTCCTAATGGAGAGGCCCAATTGTATAATAGTTGCGTATTACGTAAGTTTGGATTGGTTTCTGAAAACCATTTCAAGTTGGCAGGGGATTGAATACCAATTATGTCAGCAGTTGCATACAACTTTCTTTCGTAAAAACGGAATAAATAAGCGAGTATAGAGTGTTTGCCAATGATTCCATTGTCAATAACCCATTGTGGAAAAAAATCCCGGAGAATTAGGTAAGACGGAGATTTCCAAATTTTCTTTATATATTTAACTAACCCTGACCAAAAAATAGTGGGAGAATAAAATACAACGAAATCATGAGGATTTGCGTTTAACCAATGTGATAAAGCCTTAACCGCACGAAAGGACAATAGGATTTCATTGATTAGTCGGATGGGTTTTGAAACATTTTTAATTCTTCCTGATCGGAAACGAAGTATTTTGATTCCATCTAGATCATCTATTATATAAGATTCTTTTCGATCTGGATCTGGAGTCACTACAGTGACATCATAACCAGAATGTAAAAACTCTAAGGCAAGTTCATGCATCATTTTACCAGCTACCTTTACGCTCTTTGGTAAATAGTCGTCTACAATGATGAGAACTTTCATTAAATTTAAAAAAGAAATATCAGTATCGTTTCCAAACGATTCTGTTCACATAATCGGTATAACTTAATATAATACGAACAACCTTTGCAGAAACATTGGGCATAGAATAATCTCCTACCAATCTAGATTGGTTAAAGAAATCTTTTCCTTCCGTTTCCAATAAAGCCAGTGCTTGAAGGATCCGTTCTTTACTAAGGCCTACCATCATAACTGCCGCCTCTTCCATACCTTCCGGTCTTTCATGAGCTTCTCTAATGTTTAAAGCAGAAAATTTTAAAATAGAGGATTCCTCTGTGATAGTTCCGCTATCGGAAAGCACTGCTTTCGACTCGATTTGAAGTTTGTTATAATCCATAAAACCTAATGGTTTTAATAACAGAATATTTTTATGAAATTGAATCTTATAATGATCTATTTTTTTCTGCGTCCTTGGGTGAGTTGAGACAACCACAGGGAGATTATAATTCTCAGCAATGGTATTAAGTGTATCCACTAATGAACGGAAGTTTTGTTCGGAGTCAATATTTTCCTCTCTATGAGCAGATACTAAAAAATACTCGTTACTTTTTAGATTCAATTGTTCCAAAATTTTTGAAGATTGAATTCTATTTTTATAATGACTTAAAACTTCATACATCGGACTTCCGGTTTTTATTATCTGGTCTGGAGGCAATCCTTCGCGTAATAAATATTCCCGAGCGATGGAACTATACGTTAAGTTAATATCAGATGTATGATCCACAATCCGTCGATTGATTTCTTCTGGAACTCGTAAATCAAAACAACGGTTTCCAGCCTCCATATGGAATATGGGAATTTTACGTCGTTTTGCAGGTATCACAGCAAGACAACTATTAGTATCACCTAACACAAGGAGAGCATCCGGAGTTTCTTTAGACAACAATTCATCAAAACCGATTATAATTTTACCAATTGTCTCAGCTCCAGTTCCCCCTGCTGCCTCCAAAAAGTAATCAGGTTTTCTGATTCCCAAATCTTGAAAGAAAATTTCATTAAGCTCAAAGTCGTAGTTTTGACCAGTATGAATGATTTTGTGATCACATACTTCATCAAGTGCGATCATTACCCGCGAAAGCCGAATGATCTCTGGTCTTGTTCCAATTACAGTAAATACTTTTAACTTTTTCATTTTGTGATTTCAGCGGCAATAGTATCAGGTAGCTCTCTGTTAAAAACTTCGTTTGCCCAAAGCATAACTATCAATTCATTTTCGCCAATATTTGTAATATCATGGGTCCAACCTGGAATCGTATCAACAATCGTTGGGTTTTCGTCAGTTACCACTAACTCATAATATTCCTTTGTGACCAAATGTTGGAAACGAAACTGTGCCTTGCCCCTAATAATTAAAAACTTTTCCGTTTTCGTATGATGGTAATGCCTTCCTCGTGTAACACCTGGTAATGCAGAAAAGAAAGAAAACTGACCGGATTCCTTTGTTTTCAACATCTCAACAAAAGAACCCCTCGGATCTTCATATTTTGGTATGGAATAACTGCAGGAGGTTATCGGCAAAAAACTAATATAGGTTGAATATAATGCTCTAGTGAAACCTTGACCAACATTTTCGATCAATAGTTTTTCCCTATTGTCTCTAAAACTAGAAATTAAACTTGCTAATTCTGCAAGTGAGATTGTATATACTGGTGTTACATCAACAAAACCAGTTGATAACTTACCATCTAAAGTTTCTAGAAAACTAGTAACCAAATCATCGATATAACATAGATTTAACTCTTTATCTGCGTCGTTAACAACTATCGGTAAAGATCTTGATACATTGTAACAGAAGGTTGCAACTACAGAGTTATAATTCGGTTTTGAAAACTTCCCAAACAAATTAGGTAACCGATAAATATATACAGGTGCGCCTGTTTTTTTACTATACTCAAAGATAGAATCTTCACCTTGTTTCTTTGAAATTCCGTATGGATTCGTTAGAAGTGCTTGAATCGAAGAGGAAAAAACAATAGGAGTTTTTTTATTCAAACTCTCTAAATGTGTAACAATTTGTTTTGTTAAATCAGCATTGCCTATATAAAATTCTTTTTCCGATAAAGGTCGATTCACTCCCGCTAAATGAAAAATAAAATCTGCTGTTTCTAAAAATTGGAATAATTCACTTTCTGTTGTTCTTTTATTATGCAACAACACTTCATGATTTTTGTTTTGAGAAATATGGATTTGTAGGTTCGATGCAACAAATCCATCTGCTCCTGTAATGAGTATCTTCATTTATCTGGCTAATCCTAAAAACATTTAGCGACTTATCTTTTCGAAATCACAATGCCAAGGAACTTAATCCCAAGTTTCCGCTTCTTTTCCATCAAGAATGTCTCGAATAAAAGAAAGTTTTAATAGAAGAGCTTTCATTTCTTCCAAATTGAGTCTGTTTGTGTTATGAGAATTATAATCTTCCGTGATTGAAATTTTTCCTTCACCTTGTTCTACAAATTTATCATAGTTTAAATCCCGTAAATCGGGAGGAATACGAAAATAATCACCCATGTCTTCTGCAGAAGTAATTTCTTCCCTACTCAAAAGCGTCTCATACAATTTTTCGCCATGTCTTGTACCGATCGTCTTGACCGGATGATCCTTTTTATTGAAAAGATCGAGGATTGCTTTTGCTAGAATTTCTATCGTCGCTGCCGGTGATTTTTGAACAAAAATATCGCCATTGTTTCCATTCTCAAAAGCATATAACACAAGCTCGACGGCATCATCCAAAGTCATCATAAAACGAGTCATATTCGGATCGGTAATCGTAAAGGCTTGTTTCTTTAAAAGTTGGTCGACAAAAAGCGGAATTACAGAACCTCTGGATGCCATTACATTTCCATACCTGGTTCCGCAAACGATCATACGTGATTCGTCAAAATTTCTTGTTTTAGCCACCATAACTTTTTCCATCATGGCCTTCGAAATTCCCATTGCATTGATGGGGTAAACTGCCTTATCTGTGCTTAGACAAATAACTTTTTTTACACCAAGGTCGTATGCAACCTGCAAAACATTTTCTGTTCCAATCACATTGGTTTTAAATGCTTCCATTGGAAAAAATTCACAAGAAGGAACCTGCTTCAATGCTGCTGCATGAAAAATATAATCCACTCCTGAAAGGGCACCTGTTAAAGAGGAGGCATCTCTCACATCTCCTAAAAAAAACTTAATCTTGGGATTGTTGTATTTTTTTCGAAGATCATCTTGTTTTTTTTCATCGCGACTAAAGATTCTGATCTCTTTAATTTCTGAACTTAAGAAACGATTCAGAACTGCTTTCCCGAAAGAACCAGTTCCACCTGTAATGAGTAGTGTATTATTTTTAAACATGTTTGTTATTCGTTATTAAAAGTTAAAAAGTAAAAAATCATTAGGGCAGTTTGGAATATTCATTCTCTTCCATCCCTCATTCTTACCAATAACAAATTTTTTAAATTCGTTATCGTTTCTGAAATTTAAATCATTTAATAATGCTGAATTTATCCATACTAAATTTATTTTATTTCTTAAAATAAATTCATCAAAATTGGTATTTTTATCAAAATGGTGATATACTCGCATATCCTTTGGCAAAAACGTCGAAATAAAACCAAGATTACTCAATAGAACTATTTCTCTATTCTCAAAGTTCAAGTGATTTAAAAAATTCAAATTATCAACACTTGTACAAAGACCCTTTCCATGAATCCCAGCCTGGCCGTCCGGAACTGACAACCCAGACTTCCCACTCAATCTCCAAGGTGTAATATAAATCAAAATTGAAGCAATCAAAATGGTATTTAATGGAAAAGAGAATTTTGCTTTATACTTAAACAATCCAAACTTTTCCCTTATATTCTGGAACCCGAAAATAAGTAAAAATGGTACAACCATCAGAAGATAATGAGGTCTTGGATAAATCAGAATCGTTGACACTAATACTGGAATCGAATAAATTAATACAAAACACCTTAATATCAAATTCCTCTGCCCTTGGTACAAACTAATTAACAATCCAGCAAACCAAAATAAAATAATTAGGATTACTGGGTATGCTGCCACTTGCATACCAACAGTATTGTTTCCAAGCTCAACACTAAAAAAAGGAATCAGTAAACTCCCCAACTCCTTTGGGAGAATTAGAATATTACGCACTACATGGCTGAAGAATTTACTGGGATTTGCAAATAATGCCTCAGCGATAGTTTTAGCAGAGCCGAAGTCTCTACTCATTGCTAGTTCGCAATAAGACCAAGGATCTTCATTCCACATATCAAACTGAAATAACCCATAAGCATAATGCTGACAAAATGCTATCGAACTCCTTTGTCCATCAGTAGGATTGTATTTGATAAATAAAAATAAGGACAATAACAATGCTATAATGATAGGATATTTTAAACGTTGGTATGTAAGGTATTGGTATAAAACATAGAAACTCACTACTAATATACTTAATAGTAAGGAAAGCGAATATTCAGGTCTAATGAATGTCAGAATTACTCCACCAATAAGCAAAACCAAAAGCATTTGATCTTTTTTTCTACCAAAAGCAAGTGTAAAAATAATCATCATAAAAGAAGCATTAAAATGAGCTATATAGGAAGGTGACATTGAAAAAGTTGGATTTACTATTAGAAAAAAATAGGAAAACAAAAAAGCAAAAAATGCTGACTTAGTTACCTTAAAAGTAAATGCAAACAAAGAAAAACCAAAAAAAATTGTTACCAGTGCAAAATTGGTTCTATAAAGATCTATTGGATTAGTGACGAACTGATTTAAAATAGATAAGTATAGTCGGTAAAAAATCCCATCACTTCCGAGATGACCAGTTATAGTATAGTGTATATGATAGGCTTCATCGTATGGCATAAACTCCCATACATTCTCAAATTTATACAGTAGTTTAAGCAAAACCAAACATAAACCGAAAAACGAAATCAATAACGGCAAATTAAATCTAGTGCAAAGAATACTTTTCGCTTTTAGCATCTAGTTATTGAATCCTTCTAAAAATTCTATAGGTCTTTAGAAAAACTATCTCGTTCTTCTATTGTTGGGTAATTAATCATCACAGCACGATACTTCCCTTTAAAAACAAAGAAGCTACCTACACCGACGCCAATAAACTTAAATTTTTGCACTGCTTCTTCAATATCTTTTAAGCTACCAACACCACCGAGGATTGTCATCGGAATTGTTAGTTGATTGTAAATTTTTTCAAGAATAGGAAAATCTAAACCATTCATCATACCATCATAATCGATTGAGTTTATCACTATTTCTCCTACACCCAAACTTTGAAGTCTAAGTGAAAAATCAACAGGGTCTATTTTAGAATTTTTTGTCCCGTTATGAGTCCAAATTTCATAGTTAGAGCTTAACTTTTTTTTCTTTATATCAAGCACAGCTACAACACTTTGACTACCTATTTCATCTGCAATATTCGAGACAATATTAGGATTCTCTACTACGATAGAACTTAAAGCCACCTTTTCTATACCCATAGAAACAACGGCTTTAGCTTGAATAACTGTTTTTACGCCTCCCCCATAGCACAAAGGCATTCGACTTTCATTTGCAAGGTTTTGTAAAAGTTTTAAATCAGGTTCCTTAGCATATCGAGTTGCATCAATATCTATTACAATCAACTCATCAGCTTCTTTTTCATTAAAGATTTTTACAGCATTAATCGGATCACCTACATATTTGGGTTCCGAAAACCTCTGTGTTTTCACAAGACCGCCATCTTTTACTAATAAACAAGGAATGATTCTTGGTCTTAGCATTTATATCTCAGCAAAATTTTTTAAAAGTATTTGGCCATAGTGATGACTCTTTTCTGGATGAAATTGAACACCATAGATATTATTCTTTTTAATAGCACTTGAAAAAACAATACCATAGTCTGTGTTAGAAATTTCGTTTTGTTTATCCGTACATTCAAAATAATAGGAATGTAAAAAATAAAACCGTGAATCTGATTCCAACTCGCGAAACAATTCAGATCCAGCTTCATTTGGTTTCACGTCGTTCCATCCCATATGTGGCATGGGAATTTTTTTTTCTAACTGATTAAAATTAAATTTTTTAACAGATCCTGATATCCACCCTAATCCAGGTTTTACTCCTTCTTCACTTGAATTTGCCAAAATTTGCATACCTACGCAAATTCCAATTATGGGAATTTTTTTTTCCAATACCAACTCCTCAATTTTACTTCGCATACCTGATTCATTTAAAAGGTCAATTGCATGGTCAAAAGCACCAACCCCTGGAAGGATTAATTTAGTGGCGTTTTCTAAACCAGCGACAGATTTTGCAATCTGGGTTTCAACATTTATCCTTTTGTAAACATTTTGAAATGAAAGTATATTCCCTAAACCATAATCTATAATTGTAAGCATAAATATGAGTTATTGCTAAAAAGCCCCACCCCTTCTACCTAAGTTAAGAAATGTAATTACTTTTTCTAAAAACTTTAGTTTCTTATGGTCGTTTTTGTAATCCCAGTAAAACTTCAAATCCATCTTGTGATAATGATCCAATTCATCTGCACTTATCCCAAGCTTTGTAGCAATGAATTCAAAATCTTGTTTGAGTAATTCTGGATCATACGATGGCTTTTTTAAAGCTTCTAGTGATTCCTCTCTTGTCGTTTGGCCCGTTAAGATCAGACTTGAAAGTTGATTCCTTCTTACATCAAAATTAAAACGAGTAGGTAACCAATATCCTTCATAAAACCGCGTAAATCTGGACTCAAAATGTTTCTGCCCATATGATTTCCATCCGTATTCCTTCTCCAAAGTTTCAATTGCCAAGTTTTTGGAATAAGGCATAAAATTTAAAGGTTTTAGTACTTTCATCCCTTTGATATACTTCTGATAGATTTTATGTCTATAAACAGAGCTGAAAGGATAAGTTTTCATTGGTATCGTTCCATATTTTTTGATAATATCGCGTATATGAACTAGATCAGTACCCCAATAATAATACTTATATGGCATAATAACGCATTCGGTTGCTATATTACCTCCATTGAGTATATATTTGATATTATATTTGTCTGAAAATTTATAAAGCACTGCTCCAAAGGCATGATCCTGCGGAATATCAATATGAGGCACTCCCGACTTAAACCATGCTAATTGAAAATCTCTCATTTCATTCCAATTGATTACCTCTGTGAATAAATCTAAATTTAACTTATCTACAAGTTTACTTATATTATTCACGGCCATTTCAGAATTCCAACCGCCATCTACGTGGAAAACAAGAGGTCTAAGTCCATACTCTTTTACCATCGTGTGAAGCATATAGGAACTATCGACTCCACCGCTTAGTCCTAATATACAATCAAAATCTTTATTCTTCGCAGACTTCTTGATTTGATCAACGTAAGTCTCTAGAATTTTATGTCCTTTTTCATTTGGAAACCAATTTGGTTTTACGTTGTTTTGGAAGTCCCAGTATATACTGGAAATTCCATCCTTATCAAATGTTACATCAGGAAGGGTTGAATCGATTACAGTTTTTGTACAGATTTGGTATGCTTTGTTCATGAAATTTTTTCCAAATTAATAAAATGAATTCAATTATACTAACAACTTATAGATATTTAAGTATTTATTAAGAACTATTTCTGATGTATAATTATTTTTAACTTTTGCAATATTGAAAATAGACATTTTCTTTCGCAAATTAACGTCTTTCATTCTTTCAATTGCTTTCTTAAGGGCGAACACATCGTTCGCTGGAATGATAATGCCACCTTTACTTTCGATCATATCTGCATTAGCACCAACATCAGTTGCTACGACAGGAAGACCGGTAGCCATAGCTTCGAGCATTGAAACAGAAAAACCCTCAGTGTGCGATGGGAACACAAAAAGATCGGATTCTCTTAGAAAATCCAACACCTGATCATGTTCCATACTCCCGAGTAGCTTTACATTGGAGCCAATCGATTCTTCTGCTTCCAAATTTTCTGTCATCGGACCAATTAAATAAAATATCAATTGGGGGAAAGCCTTTGCCACTTTAAGAATTTCTAAAATCCCTTTAGTTCGTCGAATATGACCTGTAAAAGTTATTTTTTTTAGTTTCTTAAGAACTCGATTCCGCTTCAAACCAACCAAATCTAAATTGATGAAGTTGGGAACTATATCAGATGCAAATTGAAAATTTGCGGAAATAAAGTTTCTAGATCGCGAATTAAGTACGATGACTCTATCCACCAATTTTATTATATTTTTTAAAAAATAAAACCCAACCTTACTTTCTCTCAACTGATCCGGGACATTGCAATGACAATGAAAAACAATTGGTATAGAAAACAATTTTATCAAAAGGACACTCAAATAATCTCTGACTAAACCTTTCGGGGAACAATTAGAGTTAAAATGAACTATATTAGTTTTTTTCCACTGGATTAGAATCTTTAACAAATTGATCCATATTGAAAATGCTCTCTTCAATTCATCAAATAGAGAGTAAGTATATCCAGCAGATTCAGACCTTTGTCCAATTAACGAAGTATTCACCAAAGACACAGCGATACCAAGTTTTGGTGCATTTTCCAAATACATAACAGTCCATGTTGAATCTCCGCCAGATGGTGGCGGTAGAGGAGAGAGGAGTAATACTCTTACTTCATTCACTTAGTATCCAATGTATAAACATATTTAGTGATTTCTCCCTAAACTTTACTGTTACTTTTTAGTTTATGTATAAAAAACAATATTAGTAATTTAGAAAACTTTAAAAAATCATAACACATAAATCTCAGAATATTATTTATCTTTACTGGTTTCCCTTTTCTAATGACTAACTTTAATAGCATAAATTGCCTAACTAATTTGAGTTTTGAAATTAATTTCAAATTGCGAGAATAGAAATCTCTATGTGAAATTTCCCGAATCATTTTCTTGATTTCGCGCAAAAGTTCCAATTCTTTTTTAGAAGATAAATTATTATCGTGTATTCTGTAACTGGCCAGAGAGTTACTCATATATAGAATTTTATGATTTTCAGATAATTTTAAAAACAGATCAAAATCGCCAATGTGATTATAGGATTGATTGAAATTTAAATTATTCTCTTTTAATAGTGTAACATCAAAAACGACTGTTAAGATTCCGATATAATACTCATCTATCAAATATTTGGTGATAAACCCAGAAGGTTTGTTAAACCGATTCGCTTTTTTGATAAATTTGGATTTCGGATCAATTAAATCGTAATTTGAACAGACTAGATCATAATCAGAATTAGCAAAAGCCGACATCTGCAATTCTAGTTTATTTTTTTCCCAAACATCGTCTGTATCAAGAAACGAAATGTATTTACCATTAACCTTCCCTATTGCTAAATTCCTACCTTTATAGAGTTTAGTATGTTCAGGTGAGTAATAATATTTAATTCTTGGATCATTGTAAGAGCGAACAATTTCTGCACTTTTATCTGTTGATTGATTGTCCCAAAATACTAATTCCCAATTTTGATATGTCTGAGCGATCACACTATCAATGGCTTCTCTTAAAAATTCAGCGCCATTGTAACAATTCATTAAAATACTTACTAAAGGGGTTGGTGTCCCTGAATTTGTTTTTTTCATTGATAGTATTCGATTGTTTTCTTAAGACCGAGGTCTAGGTTCGTATTTGGATTCCAATGAAGCATTCGCTTAGCTTTTGAAATGTCAGCTACCAAAGACATATTTTCACCAATGCGGTAAGGAACTTTTCCAAAATCAGGTTTACCCTTTCCGATGGTCGATACTACCTTTTCAATGATTTGCCGTATCGTGACTTTTTCACCAGAGGCAATATTAAAAATTTCTCCATTGGCTTCACTAGTTTCTAAAATTTTGAAACATCCTTCCACAGTATCACTTATATAACAAAAGTCCCTACTTTGTTCCCCGAGAGATGACGGAAACACGGTATCTTTTAAACAACCTTTGATGATTTGAGGTAAAAATCTTTTTTCATCTTGCCCTGGACCGTAAGTTAAAAACAATCTAGCAACCGAAGCTGGAAATTTTTCAGTCCTCCAAAGCATTTGTAAAAAATGAGAAGCTGAGGCTTTAGCAAAAGAATATGGTGAAATTGGATTTTCACGGAGGTCTTCCTTTTGAGGCGAAGGAGAATTTCCATACTCATCACTACTACCCAAATATAAAAACTTTTTTAAGTTTGATCTATCTAGAGCGGAAACTAAATCAAAAAGAGAAGTTAAGTGATTAGAAATTACTTTTTGACCACCATTCTGAAACAATGTATGATCGATGTAACCACCACAATGAATCACATAGTCATACCTCTCACTTGAAAGGATTGAATGCAGCGATGCGCGATCCGATAGATCAGCTTGTATCGAAATTACCTTATCGATATTTGGATTTTTCTTTAGTGAAAGGGAAGTAACTTCAAGTCCACTATCGATCCCTTTTTGAACTATATGAGACCCGATAAAACCGGTTCCCCCAATGACTAGTAGTTTTAATTTAGCCAGGGAGCCCTTCCCGATTGAAATAATTCTTCAAGATGATCTTTGTCTCTCTTTGTATCCATACATTGCCAAAAACCCTCATGTTGGTATGCCATAAGTTCGCCATTTTTAGATGCTGTTTCCAGCGGGGATTTTTCAAGTATTGTTTGATCATTTTCGAGAAGATCAAAAAAACTAGGTTCAATCACAAAAAAACCACCATTAATCCATCCTTGCGTTGTTTGGGGTTTTTCTTGAAAGCTAATGACTCTACCTGTTTCGATTTCCAATTCACCAAATCGAGCACCAGGATGCACCGCAGTCACTGTAATCATTTTTTTATGAGATTTATGAAATTGAATTAGTTTATCCATATCAACATTCGATAGTCCATCACCATAAGTGAGTAAGAAGGTCTCGTTTCCAATAATTTCTTTCATTCGCAGAAGCCTCCCACCTGTCATGGTGTCAGCTCCTGTATTGACTAATGTAACGTTCCAATCTACTTTAGGAGAATTATAATGGGTGATTTTGCCTGTTTCTAAATTCACTGAAAAATCAGAATTTAAAGATCGGTAGTTTAAAAAATACTCTTTTACAACTTCTGCTTTGTAACCAAGAGCAATGTAAAAATCATTGTGATTAAACCGCGCAAAGTGATTCATGATATGCCATAGGATTGGCTTTCCACCAATGGGAACCATTGGTTTCGGAATCACATCTGTATATTCGGAAAGTCTTGTCCCAAACCCACCTGCCAAAATGATTGCTTTCATCAATAAGACTCCCAATTATAGTTGATACTTTTTAAATCTAACCGGTCAGACTCAGTCGGTTCGTGAAGAATGTCGGAAATGTTTACCACCAAACTTTTTGGTGAATCTATCCCTTGGAACCCAAACCAAATACCAGGTGGAACAGAGATACGGCAGTAGTTTTTCTCGCCGATAGTCTCTACTCGAAATTCATTTGTTGATTCGTTAAAAAAGACAAACTTCACATTTCCCACAGGAACAACTAAATTCATAAACATTCGATTATGTCTTTTCCAGGCCTTTATAAAATTAAATTCGATCCAAGAAAAGTATACTTCCCCTAATCCTTTGAAAGTTGATTCCACAGATTTGATAGCATGTAGCACATTTCCACCCGGAGTCTCAATCTCCTTTAAAGGAGTTACAAGAATGTCTTTACTAGTCATTTGCCCAAGCCAAACCTTTGGACTTTGCTTTCTCTTGGTATTGTTCAATTTGTCTATCTGTCATTTTTTGAATTTCCGATGGATTACTATAATATGTATTATACCATTCGGAAGTAAACTGCACTGTTTCCTCAAATCCCATGACTGCTACCCAATTTAAATGAGCAAGTGCCTTATCACAGTTTAACTTTAATAAACCTGACTCATAGGGACCTTTTGTTTCCCCCGATATATCTTTCCATTTTACTTGATTCCAATGAATTGACATTTGTTTAACCAGTTCTAGAACACTATGGTTTTGGTTTGCTAATGGTCCAAAATTAAAAGGCTCGCCGTGTAGTTCTTTATTTTGGTATAAATGAACACCTAAACTTAGATATCCACTCAAAGGCTCTAATACATGTTGCCAAGGCCTGGTTGCCATTGGATTTCGAAGTTCAACGGTTTCATGATTTGCCCATGCTGTCACACAATCAGGTATTATGCGATCTTCTGACCAGTCACCGCCACCAATTACGTTTCCTGCTCTTGCAGAGGCTATTCTTACCTTACTCGTATCCTTTGGAAAATAGGATTTAATGTGAGATTTGATAGCCAGTTCCGCAGCACCTTTTGATGCACTATAAGGATCAGGTCCTCCTAAAGCATCATTCTCACGATAACCCCAAATCCATTCAACATTATCGTAACATTTGTCACTTGTGATAAGAACTGCAGAACAAGCTTTGTCTAATTTCCTTAGTGCTTCCAATACATGCAAAGTTCCCATAACATTGGTATTCCAAGTCTCCAAAGGATCATTATAGGATTTTCGAACAAGGGCTTGCGCTGCGAGGTGAAAAACAAAATCAGGTTTGAAATCAAGAATTGCCTTTTCTAAAGAGGCCCTGTCTCGAATGTCAATTCTGTGATCAGTGATCCCTTTTTGAAGGTTAGCAACTTCGAAATGATTCGGAGTAGTTAACGGATCCAGTGAAATCCCACAAATTTCAGCTCCCATCATTTTAAGCCATGCAGTAAGCCAAGCTCCCTTAAATCCTGTATGACCAGTGATTAAAACTTTTTTGTTTTTATAATGTTTTGAAATACTCATTTTATAACTATTTCTGGTTCCTTAATTTAGCTTGGTAATATTCAATAAAAGGATTAATTTGATTCTATTAAAATCCTAATTCAGTTCAAAAGCTTCGATAATTCTTTCATTGGTTGGTTCAGTAAACAATTCGTTTCTTACTCGTTGAATCATGTTTAATCTTAACGGATCGTTAGTGCTTACTTTATTAACCAACATTTCCTCAACAATTAAAAAGCTATCTCTATCAAATGCAACATCCCATAAGACACCTTTACAAAAATCGGGAAGATAATTATATTCAGTTCCGCCATTTTCAGATACTATAATGGCTGGAATTCCACAAGCAATAGCCTCAATTAGTGAGCCAGAAGCTGCTCCAACAACTATACTCACGTTATTAAAAAGTGAATAAATATCTTCAAGTGCAATACTATAATTAAAATTGATCAAATCTTTCAATTGAGACTCTGATGCGGAAGGATGCAACTTTACCAGATGAACACCCGATTGATTCAATGAATTAATTAACTTTATTATCGATTGATTAGCATTATCAAAGTAAGATAACAAAATTAACCGAGCCGTAGTTAAATTCCTGTGAACTACCGTTTCAAACAATTTTTTATATCTTAATGAAGGTCCAATTGCATTTCCAGAACCACTCTTTTCTAAATAGAATTCGCCATTAACCAAAATCTTTCCTGGCTTATGAAACTCCAACTCATTAGGATCAATATATGCGTTAAAAAGCTCTTGTGGGTATAAAAAAAGCTGACAACCAAAAATTCTGATATTTTTAGTACTAGAATTCAAAGCGCGGTTGAGACATTTCTCATAGGGCTGATTCTCAAACCATTGAACGATCCGATCACCTTCTCGTAAGATTTTAGCCAATTTCTCTGCATAAAGGTAACGAACAGCGCCATAAAAATTAGAGCCATTCATATCTAACCAAAAATAATACTTTAAAAAGTCATTTTCTGGTTGAGTTTGAATTTTTTTAAAATAAAAATCCAACATTTTAACTGGATAAACAATTAAATAAATTATCAGTCTAAAGTAATCTTGATAATCAAAAAGTTGAAATTCTGTTATAATTGTAACCTTACTATTTTTAAAAACCCTAAAAAGCTGATAAATTTCCTTTAGGCTATGCGAGCCATAAAGTCTTGGCAGAATAATACAATTATAATTCTTACCGTTTAAAAACTCAACTAAACCAGGAAAGTAACTTTCAACAAGCCCCTTACCCTCCAAAGCGTTCTTTACCAACAAATACGAATCTAAATAAATAGTCTCTTTTCTTGCTATTTTTGTTTTGGAACCAAAAATCTTATAAATCAATTTTGAGAATATATAAAACAGAAATAAAAAACTAACCTTAAACGTATAACGACAAAGCTGACTAAATATTAGCCAAACATTAGCCCTGGAGCCATTCCGAAATTGAATTACAGCCTCATAGGCACCGACTTTTGAAAAAAAATGACTGGTTGAATAATACCAAGATTCACTGGAATATGAAATAACTTTACTTAGCTGATCAAAATACCTCTTTAAATGTGAAGGAAGTTTTTCCAATTGCAAAATTCATTCACCTCCGCTAATAGCAATATCCTGTCCTGTGACAAAATCCCCTTTCTCCGAACATAAATACAAAACGAATCCAGCTATCTCTTCAGGTCTGCCTAGTCTTTTTACTGGAATCAATTGAGTCCGAGCAGAAAGATCTTTATTCCTATGTATCTTGGTATCTACTACGCCAACTCTGATATTATTGCATAAAACATTCGATTCGGCCCCAAATTTAGCATAAGACCTTGTAACAGATTCCAGTGCACTCTTTGATGCACTATAATAGGTAGAATTAATTGATCCACTATATTTTACGCCAATACTACTTAGCGAAATAATTCGACCGAACTTATTTTCTAACATCAAGGGAAATATTTTTTGCATTAGATAAATATGTGAGAAGAGATTTACCTGAAATAAATTTTCAATTTTCTCCGAGCTGCATACAAGGAAGTTTTGCTCTTCTATAATTCCTGCTGCATTCACAAGATAATCAACTACCAATTCTTTTTTCAAAACATATTCAACTAGACTATCAACTTCTTCGAACTTTAAAAAATCAGATTTAATTTGAAATAGATTTGGATTTTCTAAATTGATTGGGTTTGTATTATATTGAGAGTAAACTTTATTCCCCTCTTCAATAAATTTTTTAACAATCGCAACTCCAATATCAGAACTCCCTCCAGTAATGATTGCAACTTTAGCCATTTAGATTTAAACTACCGCGCATCCTTTACATGGATTTACTATTTGCCTATTTCCAGATTTATGAGCAGCACGTAAACCTTCGTATCTTTCCATTCTCCATAATTCAGAAATGGATTTTTCTGGAAATTTCCCCATTTGTAAAGTAGACCTGTAATCACTGTCACATGGATTGGTTAATCCATCTTGCCAGATAAACATTCTACGAAACAAATCTGAACATGCTTTCGTTTGACCGTTAGGTTTTGCCTCATAAATATTTTCCCAAGGATTATAGTTAACAAATGCTACTTGGTCTACAAGGTTACCCCAAACTTTCTCCATAGAATCCATATCCTGTTTCTCAGTTACTTTTACACCTGATACTCGTGTTATGATGGGTACTGAAGAATATTCTTTCTGTCTTATATTCTGGAACATTTCTATATTTTTCAGGACTTTATCTAGTTTCCCATTGACTCGTAACTGACTGTATAATGGCTCCTCAGCTGCGTCTGCGGAAAAAACTACCGTTTTTACACCTCCCGCAAGAAGGGCATGAACCTTTGATTCTGTTAACAATGATGCATTCGTATTAACTTTTAGATTTAAAAATTTATCTTTTGCATAAACCAACATCCCTTCGATCTCTTTTGCGAGTAGCGGTTCTCCCCTAGAAGCAAGCGAAAGAAATTCAATATTGTTTGTAGCTTGGTCAACTATCTCTTTAAAAAGTTCCAAACTCATTTGTCCCATACCAGGGGTTGTTTTTTTAAAGAAGTTAGTATCTGTTTGATAACAGAACACACAACGATAATTACAAATGGAAGATGGTTCAATTTGCAAATATGGAGGATATTGGTCTAACTTCTCTAATTGAGGAAATACATCGTATCTATATCTATGATAAAAAAAACGAAGAAGTTCTTCATCGCTATAAGTATACATCTCCTCCGCAATAAAAGGAGTGATCTTAAATAAAACCTCATCAGAAGTAGAAGTTAAGTCTACCAAAACTTGCGTTAGGATTTCTTTAAAATTTTCTTTTTGGTGAATAGGATGAGTGGTAACAAGTGTTCCCATAGACCATTCATTTAAAACACGAACGGCTCTACCTTTTTGGTATTCGATAATTCCAGTTTTATGGCTTTTAAAATCCTGGAAACTGTGATGTTTCTTATAAACTTTTGGATCAATCTCTTTCATACTAGTTACCTAAACTCACCGTATTTTTTTAACCACCACTCTACCACCGGGATTTGCCATTCATAATCAACATCACAGCCGGCTTCTTGATAAAGAGGCAAAATTTTCTGCCCCATCCATTTTTGAGGAAGCATTCCCTCTTCCAAATGGAGTAAGTTATTCGGACGAACAATGGATACTCCCATATCGGCAAATAAAACATCACCTTGCGAATCTCGATCGCAATTTAAAGTTTTAGGATCCCCAAACGTTTCAAAAGGAACAAAGGGCTGAAGAAAACCATCGGAATCTTTTTTTCGTGCCCGAAGGGGTGACCACATATTGTATTTGGATACAGTGACAGCAGAATCTGCGTCTTTATTTTCTCTTAGCTGTTTAATTCCATTGGAAATCGTATCAGAAGTTACAGTTGCTGCATTACAAAAAAGTAATACCACTAATTCAATTGTCTCTCCTGGATTTCTTTCCTGAATCACTGAAAAACCATGTTGATACGCATGTTCACCTAATGCTTCTTTGGTTGCCAGATGGGGAGGACGATCAATTACCTCAACGCCCTCCGCGTTTGCCAAACTCTTTAGTTCAGGGTCATCGGTAGAGAGATAAACCTTGTCAATCTCTCTTGTCCGTTTTGCAATATTCATTGGGTACCAGGCCAATGGTTTTCCCATAATGGGAAATGTATTTTTGCCAGGAAAACCAATACTACCTTTTCTGCCAAGAAGGAGTGCTACTATCATATGAAACCTATAAAATCCTTTATTTTATTTCCCGAGTAATGATTAAAAAATTCTCCATTGTCCGTTTCCCGAAGGAGAAACTGAATCCCTGTTTCTTCTGCAGCCAACCAATCTGTTTTGCTATCACCGATCAAAATGGAATCTTCCTTTCCGATATTGTAGTTTTGTAATGCCCACTCAATTGCTTTCGATTTTTGTGTCGGTGCCCCAAAAATACGATCAAAAATAGAATTTATTTGCAATTGCACGAGAATTTCTTCGATCTCTGTTTGTGGCGTACCCGTAACAATGACAAACTTTTGATGACTCTTTTTTTGCCTTAATACTTGTTCTACGCAAGGAACCCAAGGAGAAGAAATTACTTTCTGAACGACTAAGTTGGCAAACTGATCTAGATACTCGCCAATCACCTGGTTTGTAGGTTGTACACCAACCCATTGTAAATAAAGTGGAATTTTCTCCAACCGAGAGATCCCACCGTATTCTAAATGATGGGATTTAATTTTCTCTAAAATGTTTTTGGGTGCCTCAGGAAACAAGGCAAGATAAGCATCTGTTTTTACATCAACAGAATCTTTGATGACTCCATCAAAATCCCAAAAGATGAGATTGAAATGTCTTAATGAATTTATAATCTATCTAACCCAAATCTGGTTGTATGTATTCTTAAACGTACCACTATCGAACATTTCAGAATGACGTTTTTCTTTAAACTTCAATCCAGCGGAAGTTAGGATTTTTTCACAATTATGTCTTTGCTCAGTAAAATCTTCATTTATTTCGATGCTTATACTTTTTACTTTTTTTAAAGTATTTTTTGCACCGGCTAGAATTAATTGTTCAATTCCATCTACATCCATTTTTATGTAATCAGGAGCTGGAATTTTTAGTAACTTGACTACCTCATCGATAGATAACCCTACCAGTTGGTATTCAAATGTTTTCTTTAATGTTTTTCCATCGTGACCGTATTCTTTTCCAAATGTTGAAAGTGCCCCACCCCAATCGGTATTTGTCATATTTAATTTGCTTATCGATAACTTATCAGATAACGGAATCGGTAAAACAACTATCTTATCAGACAAACCATTATTAAAGATATTTCTTGATAATAACTCGAGGTTAAAAACAGAAGGCTCAAAAGCGAAGACTCTGCAATTTCGTGCCTTTGCTGCGTAACAGGAATAGAGACCCACATTAGCGCCAACATCCCAAATTACGGTTCCCTCTGTTAAACCATCAATCCATTCTAATGTCTCTGGTTCTTTAGTAGAAAAAGTAAGTGCACGAAATCGATTCAGCGAGTTTGGAACAACAAATTGCAAATCACAATCATTATGCTTAACACGGATAACCTCTTGCCAAGAATTTTGGATAATACTATCTATAAACTCATGACCAAGTCTAAACGGGCTTAATACTTTATAGATTGAATTAAAGACTTTTCTTATATATTCTAATAGAATTTGTTTCACTTTTTACCTTTTATCTATTTGTAACAAACTTTACTTCATCAATCAACTGGAGTAACCCTTGACCAAGATCTACATGCATTGGAGGAATGTATTTTCTTCCTAACTTCGGTTGGTATGCATAAGGAGTTCTTACGTAATGACCTACTTGGTCACCTTCTAAAAACTCAACTGAATCGGGCCTCCCGAGGATTTCTGCGAGCATCTTGAGTAGCTCAATGACTCTCATAGGTTCTTGCCCCGTCAAAACAACACTTTGGTTTTTAAACTCATCCCCCATTGCAACAACACTTGCTTTGGCAGCGTCCTCAACATGAATATATTCTCTTAAACTATCGGCACTTCCTTCATATGTAATCCGACCCGTTTCCAAAGCTGATTTTACAATTCGAAAAAGACCATTTGACTCATCAGATCTCGGACCATACAAGGAGCCATACCTAAGAATGGTAAAATCCAATCCAAAACACTTTTGGTACTCCTCGATATAACTTTCCGATGCTTGTTTACTGCACCGATAGAAACCACCCTCACGACTATAAACATAAACAGTACTTGCGTATATGAATCGTTTAACATTGTGTTTTCTACAGGCTTCTAGAATGTATGTATTTCCAAGCACATTAATACGAATTGTATCAACTGGCTTATCAAGTGCTTGGTTTAAATCTGCAAGTGCTGCAAAATTATAAACTACATCAAACCCAGCGACGATTTCAGAAACGATCTTTTCATCTAAAAGGTCACCTGAAACAAACTTCTGATCTGAACGCAACCAATGCGATTTTACTAAATCAAAAATAGTTACCTCATGACCGGCATCGCTCAATGCGTCTGCTACATGAGATCCGAGAAAACCTGACCCACCAAATACAAGAATCTTCATTTAATCTATACAATAGAAAATTTTAGTGCTATACCGACCCTTCACCTTCGATGCAGGGCAGACATGGCCGGCCATAATTTTCTGAATGATTTCCTTTTTCCCATTACCTGAAACTAAAAATAATACATGATTTGATTGATTGATTTTATTTAAGGATAAACTAATTCTTTCCTTAGGAAACTTTGGAGAATTATATATTGGTAATACATCGGCAGATGACGAATCTTGCCCAAGATCATTTTCAGGAAACAAACTAGCTGTATGGCCATCTTCACCAATTCCAAGAATTGCTAAATCAAACTTCTCGTTAGCGACCAACTGCCGATTATACTCACTTGCCATTAGAGTCGGATTTCCAGTGCCAGGAGAGTGAAATTTTGCTTGGCAGAGAATTGGATCACCTAAAGTTTTTTTTATCATAGTCTCTGATCTTTCGGAATCTTGTAAATCAACACATCTTTCATCTGCAAGCCAAATATGAAGATTTGACCAATCGAGATTTAGCCTATGAAAATTAAGATAGATAGGTAAAGGTGTATTTCCACCGGAAAGCAATATATGAAACTTCGCATCACTTCCCTGGTTTGCAGAAAAGGGAGGATTTAAAATTCGGGAAATTTCTATTAAAATTTGACGTTCCCAGTCAAAAGAAGAAAATTCTTTAAATTCAATGCTTTCATTCATTTCTAAATTCATCGGCTAAGATAACCCAAGAATATTCCATTCTTGAATCATTTCTTTTGATAAACGCATTCCTGTATTCCAGGTATTTACTTCGGTCTATTTTTTCATCAAGTAAGTTTAGACTATCATAATCAGTATTAAAATCAATTTCAGTTGGATTCTTTCCGTGCAGATTTGCAAACGTAGCTACCATGTTTTTATAAAAATTTCGCATGGTTGATGTATAAAAAAATACAGCTTCCTTTTCAAAGAGATTTATGAAATTAATGCTTGTACTAGAATGAATCAGTGCAAATTGACAGTTTTCTATTAAGTCCAAAGTCCGATCTTTAATGATAGTGAATGATTTAAAATGTGTCTTCGTTTCATATTCCGACCTTGGATGGGCAGCAATAATCACTTTCGCATTGTATTTTTTTTCAAGGTATTGAAAAAAGCTCTCTAATCTTGGATAATAAGTCTCCTTTTTGTCTGCATGCGGTATTTTAAAAAAATCATTATCTGGATGATAAGGAGTATATTCATCCAAAAAAACAATATAGTTGTTAAATTTACTTTGTTCTACTAGGTTTCCATAAATATCAAGAAAGGAATGCGAAATGCGATTTGTTTGTTTGGATTGCAAAAATAAATCAAAATCTAAACCGTGAGTCCAAATTACTCTCGCAGAATCTAGTGTTTTCTTTGTTAAATGTTCAATCGATCGACTTCCACCGGCAATAACGTATGTTGGTGCCAAGGGTGTTTTCCCATTCACTACTTCTAAGGATTTCTTTAAAGTTCGCCCAATAGATTTCAAAACCGACAATAAACCTTCTTCAACTAATTTCTGCTTAATTCTGATGTATTTACTATCATTTACTACTTCCAGTGGTGTTGGAATCCGATTTGTACAATACAAAGCATAGTCAATGCATTGTTTATTAAATAATTTCAATAATTCTAAATAGTAGCCCGTTAATAAAATTACCAAAAATCTTTTACTTCTTTTTTGTAACTCATTCTCTAATTCTTTAATTGTTGAAAAATATGTAATATATTCTTTTTTGTTACTTTCTTTTGTTGCTGAGTATTTTTGTTTATGAAATATATCTTCTAACTGAAAAACTTCAACAATAAATCCTTGTTGCGATAATTCTCTAATCCCAAAACGTTTTTCATCTCTTTCGGTAAAAGGAGTCTCTACAAAAAAAATAATGGATTCATATTTGGGCATCTGTCTTCGTTAATTCACTTGTTTTAAAATTGATACCAATTTCTCTGCATTAGATGTTATGGTGGTTTTATCCATCTTTACAAGAATTGGTATGGCAACACTTCTGCTTAACTCTCTTTCAGAGGGTTCCATAGTATCTAACAATTCATTCTTAGACATCCCTAGCTCGCCTAACATATGATCCCAATAACGAGCAAAATGCCACTCAATCGCGTCAGGAACGTTTTTTGTTCCCAATCCACTTTTATTCATTTCTGTTACTACCCATTTTGCCTTTTCGGCAGTATCCAATTGAAAGATCAAACAATCACATAGCGGTTGCGATTTGTTAGGAATTCTTCGAAAAGAAATATTTGAAAGTTCCTTTAACGCTTCAAAGTAAATGTTATAGTTTTCAGCGTTTTTGGCCACAATGAAATCCAGTTTCTTCAATTGTGCTAAACCGATAGCAGCCTGTAGTTCACTCATCCGATAATTGAAGCCACGAATCCTATGCGTATCTCTTCCTCTCGGAAATTTTGCATTGTATTCATGACCATGATCATGATATTCCCTTGCTAGTTTATAAACCTCTTCATCATTGGTGGTCACCATTCCACCTTCGCCAGTGATAATGACTTTTCCTGCATCAAAACTCCAAGCACAAGCAAGAGATTCTGTACCTAAGTATTTACCATTCCATCTTGCACCGAGCGACTCACAATTATCTTCGATAATTGCGAGATTATATTCAGTGGCAATTTCTTGGATCTTATCCATTTCGCATGCAACACCCAACATGTGGACAGGAACAATTGCCTTTGTTCTCGGGGTAATTGCTTTTTTTAGTTCTACTGGATCCAAGTTTAAAGTGTCATTTACATTCACTAAAATCGGCTTTGCACCCAAATCAATTATTGCTTCAACAGTTGCAATGAATGTGAAAGCTTGGGTTATGACTTCATCTCCAGACCTAACTCCTGCAGCGAAAAGAGCTACTTTGATTGCGGCTGTCCCAGAAGACACAGCTTGTGCATACTTTACTCCAATTTTTTCCGCGAAAGCTTTTTCAAACTCACGAACTCGGTATCGACCATTTCTAATCGCATCAAAGCCATGAGCAAATAAAATACCGCCATCATCAAAAAGCTGGTTGACCTCTTCTCTTTCTTCTTTTCCGACTAATTCAAATCCAGGCACTTATGATTCCCTAACCTTGCTTATTTATAAATTTCTTAGCAAACATGTCTGCAAGTAATACGACAGAGGAATGAATATTGCTCGCAACAAATCGATCAAATACGCTCGCATCACAAACATATAATCCTTTACAGTTTTTTAATTCGAAGTCCGAAGTAATCGAATTTTGTAATCCACCTATCAAATGGTGGCCACTATACATTGTGTCCTGAATGTATTTGTCTGGATCTTTTTCCATTAAATCTAGTTGATCAATTTCTTTCACATGATCCCGTATCGGAGCTGATTTTAAAAGTTCTATACAATACTTAATGGCAAGCTTTAAGAGAGTTACATCTGATTCCGTAGATAAAAACTTGGGATCCACTTTTAATTTGCCATCTTGGAAAGAAACATAACCTTTCGATAATGGATGTATTGCATTGATAGAGATTGAAAAACTTGGTTCAGAGGTGTTAAAAACAGAACCCTTACTGCCGTGCCTACCCGATTCAGAAAATTGAAGGATTTGGATCCTGGTATCAATTTCGCCATCTTTGTCGAGGTCTAGATAAGCCGCAGAAGTAGCACCTGTTCCTCTCATTACAGTTGGTATCCCTAAAAAATGTTTGATTCCCAGAATCATCTTTTTCCAAAAACTCGCGTATACCTCGTTTAAGGAATTCAGTGGATGATTGGCAAAAACATTTACTCTTAAGTTTGTATGGTCTTGGATCTCTTTGCCGATTTTTGGATCAGTAATCAAAGAATTGGGATCTAACTGCTGTTGTAATAGTAAAGAACAACTACCCATAACACCTGCGGATAGAATCACAAAATCCGAATTATAAGTGGAACGATTCGTTTTCACTCCTTTGGTGTATCCGTTTTCATCAAAAAGAATCCTTTCGACTTTTTCATTTAAAATTGTCTTAAACTTCTTTTTACCCAATACTGACAGAACCGAAGTTCTAAAGAATGTGCGAACTGTATTAAAAATTGGCCCACATGCTTCCTTCTCCGAAACACTCATATTATCGAGAGCTATACCCCGACTTTTTAAAGTTTCTAAAAATGAATTGTCTATATAGTTTAGTGGAGCTTTTTTAATGGTAATTTTATTCTTCACTACTTTGTTTTCAGAATAAAGCAGTTCGTGACTCTCATTTAAATCAGACACCTCAAATTCGAATTGCTTTAGTATCGGTATCCATTTGGATAAAAAACCAAAAACATGTACAGCCCCGTTCATCACTGAGGCTCCACCTAACAAATTTGACTGATAAAATGGAATTTTACGACCATTGGCTAAATCAAACTCTGTCTTATGAATATACTCCGAATTTTTCCTTCTGAATAAAATACCAATCATTAATGGAACACGATAGAGCAATGGATATGCTTTATACTCACTTTTTTCAATGACTGTTACCGCAAATTTCTCCTGAAGACGATTTGCAATGACAATACCTGCGGTTCCTCCGCCAATGATGATGACTTTTTTCTTATTCATATAATCCTTACTAATTCTACTGAAAAACTTGATCAGCTGATTCATAATCATCTGGTCGCCCAATATCGATCCAAGATTCATGCATCGGATAAACTATTGTTTTCCTTTTGGTTGCCTTTATCTTACTAAAGAGAGTTGGCATATCTGTATATTCATCTTGGTTCAAATAACTAAAAATTTCAGGATTAAGAGCGTAGATTCCCGCATTTACGTGAGTTTTATAGATTGGCTTTTCTTCGAAGTCGATGATATCAACACCTTTGGTATGGACTACACCAAAAGGATGCTGCCATTCGTGCATTCGCACTGCCATTGTTGCCACTGCTTTATGATCATGGTGAAATTCTAATAAATCACTATATCGAATATGGGTTAATACATCCCCATTGGAAACTAAAAACGGATGTTTAATCTTCTCTCTGATAAGACTCAGTGCACCTGCTGTTCCTAAAGGTTTATCCTCGTTTAAATATCGAATTTCAACATCCCATTTTTTCCCATCTTGAAAATACTCTTCGATCATATGTCCGAGATAATGAACAGAAATAATAAATCTTTGAAAACCGTCTGCTTTTGCCCTTTCAATGATATGTTCCAAGATTGGTTTCCCAGCTACCGGCAATAATGGTTTGGGACAATTTTCTGTATAAGGGCGAAGTCGGACACCCTTACCCCCAGCCATAATCACAAACACATTCTCCCTCTTTTCCGGCAGGAGAATTTCATCTAACACATGTAAGCCTAATACTTTCCGATTTTCATCAACAATGGGAATTTGATGAATTTTATTGGCTTTCATTAGTTGCAAAACCAATTCTCGGCTCATGGATGGAGTGACGACAAAAGAATTTGGATTTAAGATACCCTGAACGGTGGCAGTCATATCCATTCCTTTCAAGAGTCCCCTGCGAATGTCACCATCGGTGATGGTACCAAGTAAACTATTTCCCTCATCAACGACTAACACAACTTGTAGTGCTGTTAACTCAAGATTTTGTATCGCTTTTTCAATTGAGTCGCTTGATCGAAGTAGTGCTTTATGCCAATGGTTGGACATTTATTTATTACTCTTACTCGTAAGATTTAAGAATACGGAACGCTTCTGCAAACATTGTGCCTCTTTGAGAGCCCCGCAAAATTGCTAATGCTTTAACAGAATCTAAACTTCTAGGAAAAGGATGCTCTCCCAATTCACCCTCATACTCTTTTAATATTTCCACTTTTCGTTCGAAAAAATCAGAAATATCTACATATAAATTTGCCGAGATGGAATCAATTTCACCAAAATTTGTTTCTGACAATATCTCCATCTCAAGGATAGATTTTATATTTAAGTTTCTAAATTTCTTTGTAACAGAAATTCCTATCTGATGAGTGATTTTATGATCAGTATGGGGATCCTGAGCCGATGGTAATAGAACAATCTCTGGCTGATGTTTTTTAACGATATCCAATACTGGACTTATTAATTCAGAAAATGAGTACTTATCAAGCCCGGTCGGCTCAAAACCTAAGTTATACACATAGTCAAAAGGATACATTCGTGATACGTTTTGAATTTCCGCTTCACGCCGATTGATTTGGTCTTTGGTCCAACCAAACTCTTCCTTCATATGTGTCATAATAAGCCAAATAAGATCATATCCAGCTTTTTTCTTCGATAATAAAAACCCACCTGCACCTAATGTTTCATCGTCGGGATGGGGTGTAAAAACTAAAATTGACTTTTTATTCAAAGATAATCACCTACTTGTATTGTATCTGGCAATTCATGATTTTCAAGTAATATCGCTTCTGTTAATAAACCACATTTTACTAAAATAGAAGATTCAGAAATTTTTAAAACTTTCCCTGGTTCAAAATTAGAATGTGGAGTTTCTGCTATCTTTGCTTGCCAAACAGGATACTCCTCACCCTTATAAAGGATTAAAGCTCCTGGGTAAGGTTTAGTTAATGCTCTGACTAAATTATAAATACTTTTTCTGGACATTCTAAAATCAATAACCCCATCAACTTTGGAACGTTTTCTCCAGGAATTTGCCAGACTATGATCTTGTTTTTTTGCAATTAATTGGTTATTTATGAGTAGATTCGTAAATTCAATCACCTGTGCCCGAGACTCCTGAATTAACTTATCATATAAGGTGCTCGCAGTATCTTCTTTCTCTATAATTATCTTTTTCTGCGAAACTATATCTCCATCATCGGCACCCTCACCCATAAAGAAGAATGTTGAGGCTGTCTCTGTCAGTCCTAATATTAATGCCCAGATAACGGGATGCCTTCCTCTGTTTTGTGGAAGAGAAGCTGGGTGATATCCAACAACCCCTTTCTTTGGGATTTGAATGAAATCATTTCCAAGTAAACTATTCCAACCAAAACAATAAACGATATCCGGTTTCAGTTCCCTAACCCATTCAAGAATAGGTAATTCATTTACATTTTTAGTTTTAATAAAAGGTATGTTGTACTGCTTTGCAATGTTAGAAGTATCATAATAATCAGAATTGAAACCTGTATCATCCTTGGAAATCACTCCAACAACATTATACTTATTTTCAACTAACAACTCCAAGATGTTTTTAGAATAAATGACACAACCTATGAAAAGGATTCTCATAGCTGGTACCTAACATCAAAAAATGGTTTTTTAACATCTAAATTGTCGAAATCTAAATCCTTTAGATATTTGAATATTTTTTCAGAAGCACCACCTTCTCCATATGGATTAATTGTATTTTTCAAACTTTCTTGAAATTCGTTACTATACAATTTTTCCAAAGCTGACCGAATCGATGTATAATCACAATCAGCTTGGATTACGCTTGTAGCCATAATTCTACCTCTTTGACGATCACCAAGGTTTATAGTTCCTTTTTTAAAACTTGGCACTTCCAATAAACCGCTCGAAGAATTTCCAATGACTCCATCTACAAATTTTAAAACTGATAAATACCTTTGAATACCAAGTGAAGCATGGGCAATTGCGTTATCTGGATATTCCCTTACAAAATCATCGATCAGTTGATTGATGATTCGACCGTTGGTATCGGAGTTAGCTTTTGTAAAAATAAGCCCATGTCCTTTTCCAACATACTCCTTTAGCACTCGTAAAAGCTCTTTGAATTGAACCTCAGACGTAGCATGTTCCAATGTGGTCGGATGAAAGGTAACCATCAAATTTTTATCTTTAAATTGAAACTTTAGAGATTTTTCCAAATCTTGAATTGAGAATAATTTTATGTTTTGTATGATATCGACACCTAAACCACCGCATACTTTTACTCGCTCAGGACTTTCACCAAGCTGAATGACTCGTGTACGATATTCTTCATTAGCCACAAAATGCAAATAAGACATCTTGGTCACTGAATGACGAATTGCCTCATCAATCAAACCTTCCGTTCTTTCGCCGCCGTGTATATGAGCAATTGGAATCCTTGTTACCATGGCTGCTATAGCACATGCTAACGTTTCATATCTATCTCCAACTAAAAATACCAAGTCCGGATTCATCTGCTCTAGTGCTTCTGTCATAGAAATTAAAGCTAGACCAATAGACTTTCCAATGGCTACAGAAGAATCAGAGCTTAATAGAATTTCTACCTTTCTATCAATTCGAAAACCATCACCTTCAATTTCCTTATAGGTAAGTCCAAATTCCGGGGATAAATGCATACCTGTAGCAATGATTTGTATTTCAAAATTCGGCGCATCATAAACTAATTTCATTAATCTTTTGAGTAAGCCGTACTCTGCTCTAGTGCCAGTGATAAAGCAAATTTTTCTATTCATTGCAGGTTACTCATTAAATTGAAAACTTTAAACTGGGAAAAAATCTTTAGTTTAGATCTCAATCAATTCATCTTCTAAAAAATCTTTCGATGCTGTTTTTCCCATTACTTCAGCCCACCTCATGGGAGAAATTCCATTTCCGGGTCTTTTGGTTGTTACATTTTGTTCAGTAAAAATCTCACCTTTCCGAATGTTCTCTTTAGCAATGAGTGACTTGCGAGCAATTGTCATATTTCTTATTTCGGAAGGAAAAGGTTTTTTCACACCGTCACCTAATGCTAGCTCAATATTTCTGATACCGCTTACCAATGCATTCAATTCATTTGGTTCTAAACTTGCTTTGTGGTCTGGACCTGGTAAATTTCGATCCAGGGTAAAATGTTTTTCAATCATATTTGCCCCAAGAGCCACTGCTGCTAAAGATATCTCTATTCCAACTGTGTGATCTGAATATCCAACTTTAACTCCAAATGCGTTTTGAATCGCAAGCATCGCCCGCAAATTGACCTCATTCATCGGAGCAGGATACTCAGTGGTACAATGCAAGATTGTAATGTTTTCTCTTTGAGTTCCGGAATTTTCTAAAACCGATAGAGCAGCTTCTATTTCACCGAGATTAGACATACCAGTAGATAGTATCACTTCCCCTTTAAGAGAGCCGATTTTTTTCAAATAGGGATAATTTGTAATTTCTCCACTGGGAATTTTCCAAAGATTGATTCCTAGTTGGATGAGTAACTCAATGCTTGGTAAATCAAACGCAGTTGATAAAAATTGAATCTTGTTTTGTTTACAAACTTGAATTAGGTGTTGATGCATCTCAAAATTCAACTCTAGTTTTTTTAACATAGAAATTTGTGATCCATCTTCTTTCATGTTTGCCTTTTGGTATTCCGCTCTGCCTGCAAGTTTCGAAGAAATCGAGGTTGACTGGAAGGTTTGGAATTTTACAAAATCGGCACCCGCTTTTGCGGCCACTTGAATGAGTTCTTCGGCGATTTTAAGATCACCATTGTGATTTACGCCAGCTTCTGCTATAATTATTGTTTTTTGTTTCATTTGACTAACTGGTTTGCTTTTATAAAAGTTCCATCCGGAATTTTCGTACCTTGAACAATGACTGCTCCACTTCCGATAAAGACGTTCTCTCCGATTTCAACATTTCCATTGACAATTGCCCCAGTGGCAATATGAGAAAACTTACCTATATGAACTTCATGTTCAATGAGTGCATGATCATTGATAATACAGAAATCACCTATCATAGCATCTGCTTGGATAGTAGCCTGGTGCATAACAGTGATTCCTTGACCTAACTTTGAATAGGAGGAAACGATAGCACTTGAAGAGATAATGTTAGGGAGTTCTGCGCCCAATGCAATTAATTCATTGGCTATTTTTTTACGAACTACGTTTGATTGGATTTGGCCCACTGTTATATGGAAGTTTTTGCATTTTTTAGATAATTCACTTAAATCGGAATCATTACCCAATACTTTCACATCCAAAACCAAGTGACCGACTGGTAAATTGGAATCAACAATTCCTAAAATTTCAAACTTAGCTTCTTTTCGAATGACTTCAATCACTGATTTGCAGTGGCCGCCTCCTCCGATCAGTATTATTCCTTCCATTTCACTCCACTAGGAATATTCACTAAGCGATCTGCAATGTGATTAGTATTTTTTAACGAATCAGAAAAACAGTTTTGGTACATGGGTAATGTGTTCAGTGGATTCCAGGAGGGACGTGTCATAACCTTTGCCCCATTGGTTTCAGCCAGGAACTTGTCTCTATCTGATTTTGATTGAAATTCAATTGTATTTAACCAGTAGTTCGAAACCGAATTTTTTATTTCTTTTTTGAAAGTTATCTCAGTATTTTCAAAAAACTGAATATACTTCAAAGAAAGGCTTCTTTTCTCTTTTAAAAAAACATCAAGCTGCTCCAACTGTGCACAAGCAAGTGCAGCATTTAGATTGGGCAACCTATAATTGAATCCCAATTCATCGTGAGAATATTCCCAAGGATGGGGAACTTTTGCAGTTGTGGTAATATGTTTTAATCTTTTTCCTAAAATTTCGTCATCTGTAACCACAGCACCACCGCCACCACAAGTTACGGTTTTATTGCCATTAAAACTGAATACACCTAAACGACCGAAAGATCCAGTATGTTTACCATTCACATAACTTCCCAGAGATTCTGCAGAGTCTTCAACAACATCTAATCGGAACTTTTCTGCTATTTTACAAATTTCTTCGATCCTACCAGGATTTCCAAATGTATGCATAGGAACAATGGCTTTGATTCGTTTTCCTGTTTGTCTGTTCGTAACAATTTGGTCTTTAAATTCGCACTCAGATTCCAAAAACAATAACAACGCACTTGGTGAAAGGCTCATGGAATCTAAATCAACATCAAGAAAAACAGGATCAGCACCTGTATACCTTATGGCATTTGCAGTTGCAACAAAACTCAATGCTTGCGTAATAACCTCATCCCCCGAACTGACTCCTAAACTATGAAGAGCAATATGAAGTGCGGCTGTTCCATTTACTGTTGCAATGGCATATTTAGCGCCAGTGATAGATTTCATCATCACTTCAAATTGGTCTACATAGGCACCAACGGATGATACAAAGGTGGACCTAATGGTTTCAGTCACATAATTGATTTCATTCCCGCGAAATACAGGTGCATGGAGCGGAATGAAATCATCAGCTGAATTGTAATGATCTCTGACTAGATCTAAAAAAGATTTTATCATGGATAGTTTATTGTATAATTCCCATGAAAGTTGATATCTTGTTCTAAATTTTTAAAAAGGTTCAATTGAAATGCTTCAATTAATTCTTTTACCCCATCTTCCACTGTGTATTTAGGTTCAAAACCGAGAACTGACTTCACTTTTGAAAAATTAACTTTATAATTACGAGGATCACTACCATGTTCTTTAAAACTAACTTTTGAATTGGGTAAGTATTTTAAGATTATATCCAAAATTCCTTGTTTTGTAAAATTATTGATTTCGCCACCTGCATTAAAAACTTCTTTATGAGTTTTTTCTTTAGGGGATTTCAGAACGATGTCAATTAATCTTGCGAAATCTTTTACATGGCAATAAGGTCTCCATGTATGAGCATCATACACAAGTAATTCTTTTCCTAAAATTAAATCTTTAGTAAATTCACTAACGGTAAGATCAAATCTCATTCTTGGAGATAATCCAAATGCAGTTGCAAATCGTAAAACTACAGTAGAAAAATCAAAATTATTTTTCTCACTTAATAGTTCTTTCTCAGCTGCAACTTTCGCTTTTGCATACAATGAAAGCGGAGATAGTTCAAAGTTTTCGTCAGCAAGCTCGTCGTTTTTAATCAGTCCATAATTAGAACAAGTTGAAATGAAAATAAGTCTTTCAATTCCCTTTCCATTCATTATTTGGAAAAGATTCAATATCCCATCATCATTTATCTTTTTAGATAAATCGGGGTATTTTTTTGTAATTGGATCACCAACTAATCCGGCAAGTAAAACAACCGAATCAATTCCAACTAGCGCTTTCTTCACTGCATCTTCGTCACAGAGATCACCACAAATAAATTTGTAGTTTTCATTCAAAATGTAAGGAAGTACAGTTCTTTGGTTCTCATACAAAAATCCGTCAAAACAAGTAACCTTATAGCCATTTCTAAGTAAAAAATCAGTAATCACTGATCCAACGTACCCTGCTCCACCAATTAACAGTATATTTTTCATAGTTTTAGTTTCCTTTCTAAAATGCTTTCGGCAATTTTCATATCTTCTAATTCATCAATATCTATCGAATAACGTAAATCTGATTCAAACAGTTTGGTTTTTCCTTCCACTACAAAAGCCTTATTGTTTTTCAAAAAATCAACTGAAGCTAAGTAAAAAGAACCATCCAGAAAGTAATACTTTCCTGTATAACCCTGTCTTCCCGTAACTTTTTCACTAGGTTTCTCTAAAAAAGACCAGGATTCCTCAACGGACTTAATACATTCAAATGGATGTTCTCTCATGAGAGTCACACTCACAAGACTTTCCATTTTTTTTTCTTTGAACCTATGGATAGCGTTCTGCACTTCTGATAAAATTCGAATGGGTGACGTAGGTTGTAATAGTAAGACTGCGTCGACTTGCAACTCACTTGATTTCTGAATCCACTCTAAAGCATGCATCACCGCATCAATCGTAGCGGATGAATCACTTGCTAAATCCTTTGGCCTAAGATAATCGTCGTTTAACCCTAATGATCTTCCATAAGCTTTGATTTCGATATCATCCGTTGATAAAAATGGAATGACACTTTTATCTATTTTTTTTGCAAGATCAATGGTGTAAAAAAGTAAGGGGTTCCCTGCTATTTGATATAGGTTCTTTCCGGGTATTCCCTTCGAACCACCTCTTGCCGGAATAAATGCTAAAATATTCATCTTTGGCTACTTCATAGACTTAATGGCTAAATGAACACGTTCTTTCACTTTACCATCAGACAACTCACCGTATAGTTTTGTAGATACTTTCTTGATCTCAAGTTTTAGATCGGAGTCATCCTCTACTAAAAGTCTAAGTCGATCTCTGAAAGTATCAAAATTTTTACAGATAATTCCAGATCCGAAATAATCAAAGGTATCACCAATAATAGATTTGATGTTATGAGTATAGTCATGAACTAATACGGGTTTTCCAACAGAAATCGCTTCATCCATAAGTGAAGTGTGTTTCCCTATGATAATATCTGAATTCTGCGCTAAGTAGTAACTATAGAATGAGATTCCATATTCATAGGAAAATATAATATTTTTAAATTCCTTTAGTCGAAGTTTTACCTGAAAAAAATATGGCAACTCCAACCAATCTATCATCTTATACCTTAATGTAAAAAGGGAATCTTTAAATTCAGTCGCAAGATCCATAATTTCGTTTAAAAAATGTGCCTGCGCTTGCCAATTCAGGAGAGGATTTACTTGGCTTTCTACCCAAGTCATGTCGCAATGATAACCTAATACTAAAATTCTTTTATTATAATCACCTAAAGAATCTTCGTTCGCACTCTTGGGATACTTTCTAAAAAACTCATCTGTTCTATATTGTCCTACTGGAATAGAGTTTGTGAAAAAGTAATTCTTTGATTTTTCCATGACCAATTGGCTGTCAAGACCTGATACGAGATATTGATCCAAAATAACAGTCGCTGACTTATAGTATGTATAAACAAACCTTTCCTGAACGCCGATTGTCAGAACACCATGCGACTCTAATGCCAAAATCAATGATTTGGGGCAAATAATATCATAATCAATATAAGCCTGCTTCAATTGTTTAAAAGAAGACAGATCGTTTTTATGTGCAGTAAATTTTAAAGCAAGGATCAATATTCTAATCTTTACAGAAAGATAGGACAATCTTATCGATAGAAAATTAAGTATGTATACCAACTTAAGACTGATTGAAATTATATCTTTTAAGCTTAATCTCTTCGCAGGAGTCAGTTTAAACCAAGGAAGTTCTTCTGAAGGAGAATTATATCCAGAATAATCAAAATGAACTAAGTTTTTTGGTTCAAAAAAAGAATCAGTATCACTATAGTATAAACTCTTTTCGTATAAACTCCCATACTTTAAACCAGAATGAGTCACATAAGCATGTTCATATTTTTCCCAGCCGAAATGAGGTTCCGGACGAAATTTTTCATTTAAGTTTGGTTTCTTTGAAACCAAACTTCGAACCTTTAAAAAAACACTAAGGATAACTTTAAAAATAAAATTGAAATAGCCGATTAGATTGGGGAATGGAATCACTAGCCTTATGCAGTTAGTAGGCAGTTTTGGAATAGAAAAATCCTCTATAGAAAAGCTAACTAAAATGATTTTTCTTTCAGGAAAATTTTCACGCCAAAAGATCAACTTGCTACCTAAAGAAGTGAGTTTCAGCGCAACAAAATCTAATAGATATAAACATATTTTCTCATCTAAATTCTTCACGTTTGGAAATAAATTTCCTAACTTATCCAATTGGAGGTGTTGCAGTTTTTGATCCAACCAACTCCAAGAGTATCCATTTGGATCACTATCAGCATCTGCAAAAGTAGAAATTTTCTTTAATTCAGCAATTGGTAAGGCAATAACTCCAACTTTTTTCAGAAAATTCGCCAATTTTTCGCTATTTTTACTAGTGAGTTTTAAATAATAAACCTTTCGAAAAAATATCCTAATTAGTATTGCAAAAAAAGAACTAACGATGGTTAGCTCCGAGAAAATAATATCTAAAGAGAAATGAAACAATTACTTATAATATCCTTTCCCGATTAGAATATAATTATCATCTAAAAAATCTGGTCTTTTATTTTGGGTATATCTAAACTTACATTCGTTTTCGACAAGATCCAATCTAACTTGATCTATTTCAGACTTTCTACTATTTTCATTTTGGAATGGATCTGGATTCTTTAGTTCCCATTCCCAATTTTGATTTCTAAACCATATTTTTGGATTTCGATGTTGATCTAAAATAAATTTAAACCCGTTTTCAGTCATTCCGAACCATTTCAAAAATTGGTTCAGATTTTTAGGCCCTTTTATTGAGTATTCTTTTATTAACTTAATCCCGTCTTCTCTGCTGAGTCGACGAAGTCGGATCTCTCGACAAACATGGTCTGTTACCTTTCCATATCCGTGTTTAATAAACTTTATATAATCGTGAACATCAGAATAATTGAAACAATCAACATCATTGTAAGTATCAAAGGTTCGTGTTTGTTCACTAGTTTCATAATCATAAAGCTCAATCATTTTCTCATGTTGCGCTTTGCTGTCCCAGCGGATATAATTGTTCAGATAAATTCCGCGAACTCCGATTCGTTCAATCTCTTTGTCATGCGGATAACGAAACTGCAAAATATCCGATTCTTCAATTCCATCAAATTCATCAATTAGATCTTCAGCTTCGAAACCCATTAAATCATGTTCTTTTCGGTATTTTCTAGTCATTTCGACTTCATTAAGATGAGAAAACATCCCCACTTGATCGATACCTTGGTGGGCGCCCCAAATGATCAAAGGGATTTTAAATTTCACAGCCACTTGCACTGGATATACGGTTTGTCCCGCAATACAATGCCAGTAAATACTACCCATTTTTCGAAACGTGCCGCGTGTGATTTTTTTTACCGTCTCAGGACTTACCGTAAGTGTCATGATATCAAGATTAAATTTGATTCGAAGATTGGCAAGGTTGCGAATTCCCAGATCCGTATTGTAGTGTTTGTTGTATGTAACTAATAAAGGATTAAGACCTAATACATTTTTTACTGTATGAACTATAAAATAAGAATCCCTTGCTCCGCTGACTGGCACGATACAATCGTAGTTATTTCCTGATTGGTTACGGTAATTCTCTGTTATCTGCTTTAATTTTTGAAATCTCGCATTCCAATCGAGTAAGTCTTTTTCTTCATGGATTCGGCACCCACTGCAGACTCCATCTTCATCAATTGTAATCTTGAGTGGATGAAGTTCCGAATATAAACAACGACTGCAAATCTTCATATAGTCTCTTTTTCAATTCGGAGAAAAAGCATTTCCTCCAAAATCTTATCATCTTTTTTAGTGAGTCTCATATCAGAATCAAATGTATTCTCTGAATAATTTGCATGAGTTTCTAAACGAATATTTTCATTTTTGTAAACAATAGATTTTGAAACATTAACGCTGTGCTCAGTAAAATGAAAAAAGTTAGCAGCAGCTGCCGCAGAAACATTTGTTTTTGAAAAAACTTGAACCATATCCGCTGCATTTCTCGCACCACCGCAACAAATTACCGGTATATGGACTGAATTTGTAACCGACTGAATCAAATCTAAATCATAACCTAGATAAGTTCCATCTCGATCCACTGAGTTTATAAAAATTTCACCAGCACCATAGTCTGCAAGTTTCTTTGCGTAATCAGTAGGATCCATTCCAGTGGCTTGTTTTTTTGTGTAATCGTAAACCTTATAGCCATTTGAAGTTTTAAGGACATCAACTGATGCCACTACGCATTGATTTCCATAAGCTAAGGCAACCTCCTTAACAAAGGAAATCTCATTCCAAGCAATCTGATTCAAGGAAACTTTATCTGCACCAGCGCTCATCAACTCATGAACTTGGTCCATTTGCCTGATCCCACCGCCAACAGTAAGCGGAACATAACATTTCTTTGCTGCCCTCCGGATCATTTCGTAATTCGGCAGTTTTTGATCCTTTGTTGCTGAAATATCGAGATAAACAATTTCGTCAATGCCCCATGAGGTAAGAAATTCTAATGTTATCTCTGGTTTGCCTATAGGCAAATATTTACGAAAGCCGATACTCTGTATTACGATATCGTCCTTCACGATGACTACTGCTATGATTCGTTTTTTAAGCATGTTTTATATGGAAGATAAAAAACTTCTAAAAAGTTTCAAACCACTGATATGGCTTTTTTCAGGATGGAATTGTACGCCAAATATATTATCCTTTTGAACAGATGCTGTGATCTTGGCTCCATAATCACACCAAGAAGAAATAAATTTCGATTCGCATTCGAAATGATAACTGTGATCAAAATAAAAATGAACATGATCGGAATTATTTTTAAATATTGGTTCTTCCTTTTCGATATTTATATCATTCCAACCTACGTGTGGAATTGGAAATTGATTGTTTGTATCTATTTTTTTCACTTGTCCTGGAATCCAGTTAAGACCTTCATGAAGTCCATTTTCTTCTGAACTTGTTGCAAAGAGTTGCATACCGAGACAAATTCCAAGAATTGGTTTTTTCTTCACCAATACTTGTTCATTCAAAACCGGTGCTAATTGCCTCTTTGCAAGCTGTTTGCACGCCTCATCAAAAGCACCAACTCCAGGAAAGATGAGAGCATCCATTGACTCAATCTCACTTTCCTTGTCTGTGATCGATACTTTCGAATAACTTAAGTAAGAAAGCGCATTGAAAATGGAGCAGGTATTGCCGACTCCGTAGTCAATGATACCAATTTTTAATTTGGTATTCAAAGTCCCACACCTACCGTAAATTTAGGTTTGTATTCACCCAGTGATACTTTTTCAAATAGATCCCTATTCACTGATTGATCCAGCTGTTCCCAAAATTCCCTAACAGTGATGCCAATGTAATTTGCAAATTTTTCAATATAATAAGGAGAACAGGTTCCATCATATTTTTGAACCAATGAAATGCCTTCTTCCCGAGTCATTGATCCATTTCGTATTTCTTCGTTCACGTAATCAGTCACTCTACCAAAACCATATTTTAGATATTTTATCATTTGGTTAAAAGTCACAAAATCGTCATCTAAAGCGGTAACTCCATACGGATCTCCAATTTCCCAAGGTTTATCATCTCTTATTTCTAAACCACGTAACATTGAAAATATTCCATTATTGACAAGTGACCAATCCTTCCAAAAATAACCTAGAAAAGTAATTCGTAAGTTAGCTTGTTCCATTTCTTCAGGACTCGGATAACAATACTGGAGGATTTGATTTTTTTTGATTTCCTCTGAAATAATCCAAGTTATATCACCGCCATTCAATGTATTCATTTTTCGAAGGTTGTTACCATCACTTCCGCTTTTTCCTAAGATTGCTGTTTCACCCAATTGTAAGGCAGAATTTTCCCCCCACCAGATAAGTGGGATCTGGTAGGCTATCGCAAATTTGGGAACACTGCTAAATAAAGCTAATTCCGTAGATCGAAAACTATTGGTATACTGCCGAAAACCTTTCCGTTTTAGGTCTCTCCAAATCCCAGGTGCAGGATTGATCGTAACACAATCAAAACCATGAGAAATCATATTGGATATATTTTCGACTCCTCGCTGTGTGACCTGTTCCGGAGGATAACCGAGCGAAACCAGGAGTGGCTTCATTTTTAAGGTTTCTTTAACAAAGAGTGCTTGCCTTAGACTGTCTTTCCCACCACTAACACCAATGATACAATCATATCCAGAATGATTATTTGCCTTACCAAAGCTGACAATCGCTTCCAACTCACTTTTACGGTCTTCCCAATCTACGTCCTTTAACGAGTCGTGGTATTTACAAGCAGGACAAATCCCGTCACTATAGAAGACTGAATTTGGTCTTGTGTCAGGTTGTAGGCAAGATTTACAAAATTTCATAAAGAGTGATATTTTTCTTTCATAAGGACTTCAGCAACTTTGAAATCAATTACTGAATTGATATCGTGACCAGAAATAGAATCAGTCAAATATGCATAGGAATCGTTTGTAAAAATAGAACCATTCTTCGCAAAACAATCCCATTCAATCACCGAAGTTGACCCGCTCGGTTGAAAATAAGTCGGTAATTCCTGACGGTTTTTTAACTTTACATCATCAGATAAAAAATCAGCCAAAGAATTATTCTCAGGAATCGTGTTGCAATGGAGGGGATTTGCCTTTGCTTCTATCATTGTTACATAGGCTTTTGCATTAGGATCATTAACTAATGCCTCTATCACTAAATCAATTTCGATTTCATCCCGTAATGGATGGGTAGGTGTGAGAATAACAATATAATCGTATTTAACCCCCTCTTGTTTTTCAAAATATTCCATTGCATGGAAAATTGCATCTTCTTGTTTTGCTTTATCACCGGAAATATTATCTGGCCGCTTAAAAGGTACATCAGCACCGAACTCCTTCGAAACTTTTATAATTTCCTCAGAATCCGTAGTTACAACCACTCTATCAATGTATTTCGATTTCTTAGCAGCCAGTATTGTCCAAGCAATTAAAGGTTTTCCTTGTATCGATTTTATATTTTTACCTGGAACTTCCTTCGACCCACCTCTAGCGGTGATGATACAAACAACTGATTTATTATTTATCATACTTCAATCTAAACCTTTTTTTAACTTTCTCATCAATTGTATAATACACAAGATTTTCTAAGTAACTTGAAACTTTTTCATTATACTTACGTAACCTTGGACAGACTTCTTCAATCACTACATCTATGTGATATTGATCAAGATCTAAGAAAACCCAACTTAATGTGTTATCTAATTTATCGAGTGCTTTAAACAATAGAAGTTCAGGGGAATAAAACTCAATTTGATCGTAGAATTCTTTTCGATATACTTTATCTTTTTCCCGTTTCCTATCTATTGAAATAGTTTGAATTTTTTCCAAATTCTTTAAACTAATGCCTAAGCCATCTTGGATTTGCAATTCAATTACATTATGACTTAATCCAAACAATACATCCTGAATCGTCGGTTCTGATAACAGAGAAACATAAGACAGAGTAACACGAATCGGGTGATTCATATAATTTCGATAAGGTTCATCTGTTAGCTTCTTATCAATGGAATGAAGCAACTCATCTAAAGTATCTACTTGTGTTAAGCCAAACCGAACTAGTTCATTTTTCAACGTCCCAAAATACTCATTCGTATCGAAACCAGCCGAGTGAAACTTATATTCGATTTCTTCATCAAAAGGACGAAACTGGAAAAAGCTATTTCTTTGATCGACCATAGACGTCATCAGTGGCTCCTCAGAAGCCCCCCATCAACAGGAAGACTTAATCCATTCAAAAAGCCGGCATTTGGTGAACATAAAAATGCAATAATTTCTCCAAACTCTAATGGCTTCGGGAAATAACCCGTTGGGAAAAGCTGATTTGAATTATTTATAATTTCATCAACTGATACATTTTTCTCGATTGCCTCTCTCTTTGATAATTCAAAAGTGCGATCGGTTAAAACTCCGCCTGTCAGTATAGAATTGCTGGTAATTCCGTGTTTTCCATACTCACGAGAAATTGTCTTACTATAGGCGCCAACAGCAGCTCTTGTTAAATTAGAAAGGACCATACCTTCTTCCGGCTCTTTTGCCGTAGTAGACGTTAAGTGTATCAACCTGCCCCACTTTTTTTTGACCATAAAGGGTAACGCCAATTGTGAAGTTAAAATCTGGATCTTCAAATTTACATCCAACGAACCCTGAAGATTTGTCTCAGAAATTTGATCGCAATGAATCGGAGAAGGACCCGGTGAATTGGTGATCAGGATATCTACTCCGTCTAAGGAATTGAACAAATCCGATACTTTCTTTAAATATTCAGTTATATTTTTGGCATCAGCTTCTAGTATACTAGGCCTGATATTTGTTTTTGAATCAATTTCACTAGATGCAATTTTTAAATTTTCCATATTGGATGAAGAAATAGTAACACTAGCTCCTTCAGCAGCCAAAGCAGTTGCAATTCCCTTTCCGATTCCCTTGCTTGCGGACATAACAAAACACTTTTTATTCTTCAAACCAAGATCCATTAATAAAACATCCTTTTAAACTCAATTAGATTCGAAAATTTCTTGTTTAAATCATACATGTATCTTCTATCTTTTCTAAGGAAAAAATATTCGGTTATTGCAAATAAATCGAAATAAATTCTAGCAATACCATAGAGATTAAAATCGAGCAGATTATTTTGCGATATTTTACTTTTTTCTAACATTGGCCGAATCTCACTTACAAACTTAAGCTTAAATTCATTTAAATTCATTTGTTTTGTAAAAATGCTGTGACGACAAATTTTAAAGACACAGTGAGTTACAGAAATCCCTACATTCGAAAAGCATAGATCTTCAAGATCAATAAATCGAACTTTTTCATCATCAACGATCACATTAGAATGGTTTAAGTCAGCATGAACAAATGCGTTCGAAGAGAATTTATCTCTATTTTCAATTACATTTTCCAATTCTTGAATGATCTCATCGTAATAGGTTTTTATATAATTTCCGATGGGAGCTGATACTTCATTTACAATCTTATCGATAAAAAAGTCCTTATCTTTCCAGATATTAAGAACATCTACATTCCATACCGAATAGTCTAAGGTAACCAATTTGGAGTTCAACTGCTTACTATTTAGTAACTCAAATAGATTCATCGCTGAATCGATAATATTTGTTAATTTTTCAGGCCGTCCATTAAATGGCTGACCGTCCAGATACGGATATATTATAAAACTAAGATCAGAAGTATTAAATACATAATGTTTCTTTCCTGCTACAGAAATTGGCCGAATCATAATATCTTCTGGGAGTAAATTCAACAATTCTGATTGAGTTTCTACTATTCTTGACTCAGCTAAAGAAAATGATCTCAGAATGTATTTTTTATTTTTCTGCTCTACAATATAGACAGAACTTTGTTGGTTCTGCTTGGAAATCTGTTTAATGGAAAATGGATCATTCGATAAAAAGTTTTCTATGGCATTAGAAAACTGCGATCCGTTCTCCACGTGACTTGCGGTGAAATTTAAGTTCGTTTCTTCAGAAAAAACAATTCCATCAAACAAAGCCAAGCCGATTCGTTTTCTAAATTGAGAAAGAATATCGCTCTCTAAAACTAATCTTAAAAAACAACTTCTCAACAATTCTGCGTCATATAACGCATTATGCTTTTTCCCTACTTTATCTAACATTGCATATTTTTCCTTATCAAAGGATGACAAGGATACTCCGGCTGTCACAAGTAGAGTACAAAAATCGATATGTTCAGCATGATTTAGATAAGGCGGGAGATCATAAAGAAAATGAAATTGAGAAGGATCCTCTTTGAAATTTTTCCAAAGATTAAACAACAAAATAATATCGTTTGTTTTACCGAAAGAAACTAGGGAAATTTTATCATCGCCAGCTTGTTTCTCTAACCATACACGAATACCTTCGGCGGTTTCTTTACTTGATACGCTTTGGGAACTATCGATCATCGAGAGGACATTTTCTTTTAGCCAATCACTAACCTGGGATTGGTCATAATCATTCAGAGTAAAGTATGCACTTTCTCCTGAAAGAGTGACCAATCCAATAGAAACCAAAGTAGTGTCGGCTCTCTCCCCGGTAAATTCTGTATCAAAAAAAACTAATTTCACAAAACTTATTTTAGATACCTAAGAGATTCTTTCTGTAAATCATCGAAGCCTTCAAACTTCATTTCACCAAGATTGACAATCGGGCAGGAATCCTTTAATATAGAATTACCCGGTGTAAACATTATATCCATAGTCATTCTATAGTTCTTTTCAGTTGCATACATTCGATGAAGCCCACTCCCACCATCAAAAACATAAACAGTTCCCTTTGGACCGATACAATGTGTTATCTCATAATTTGCATTCACATATTCTTCACTAGCAATTCGGTAGTGAAGTCCAAAATATTTTTTCTTGGACTTTCTTGCAAATAACATGTGTGGATCGTCCATTCCCACATCTTTTAGCAAAATATGATACTGTCTTAAGTTTGGAGTATCTAGATGATAAAAATTTGCAAAACCTCCATCTTTATATTTAGTTTCTCCAATATTTTTCGACGTAATGTCAGAAAACCCTGGATAAGTAATATTTAATGCTGGTGATGCCCTAAGATATTGTTGGGTGCCAGTATATTCACATAACATTTGCAAAATATTTGAATCAAGCACGCTTTGAAATAAATGTTCCTTAATCGAAAGTGAAAAGATCCTCTTATAATCCTTATCGTCTTTTTCAATCTTTTTGAAGAAATAATCATAGTTTTTCAGGATTTCTTCGGCCTCCTGTGAGAAATATGATTTTATAACGACAATACCGTTAGCTTTAAATTCATTTAAATAGGAATCGTATTCTTTCCTAGAAAGTTTAGAATTTAGTGCAACTTTCTTAAAGGCTTTTCTTCTGGAATATTTTAGATGGATTTTATAGAATTCTTTCTTTAGTAAATCCAAAAGAAAGATTTCCAGTTTATTTCCAGCACCCGCTAAAAAATCTCCATAAAAAAGGTTTAAATCCTTTTTTCGAAAGTAGTTATCTATAAAATTTAGAATCTTTTTCTTCATATTAGTTTAAGCTCACATTCAATAAAATTCTTGTCACCCCAACATCTCCCAACTTAAACCCGTTCCCCTCTTCACATCCCGGTTCACTCTCTTACCCATCACGACATCAAAAAATTTCGGTGGCAATCCATAACCTGGACGTATGCTCCTCACATTTTTTTCAGTGATCACGTCGCCAGCTTTTATATCTTCAACGACATACAAAGACCTTCGAAACACTAACGATGCTTTCTCTTTTTCGGTAGGTCCGTAATTAATTTTACCCATTGCCTGCCATGCCCTTTCCGTCTCAATGACGAGGGCTTTCAACTCTGCTGGTTCCATCGAAAATGTAGAATCGACTCCTCCATCCTCTCTTCTTATGGTAAAATGTTTTTCGATCACAACCGCACCTAAGGCAACACTTGCAACAGAAACACCAATCCCCATTGTGTGATCAGAAAGACCGACTTCACATCCGAATAGTTCACGCATATGCGGAATAGTGATTATATTCGTAGTCTCAGGAGTTGCAGGATACGTACTCGTACATTTTAAAAGAATAATTTGTTCGTTCCCAGTGCTTCTAATAGTTTCCACTGCATCAGCAATTTCCTGCACAGTTGCCATTCCAGTAGAAACGATAATCGGTTTACCAGTGTTTGCTACCTTTTTGATGAGAGGAAGATCCACGTTTTCGAAAGAAGCAATTTTGTAAGCAGGCACATTTAATTCTTCCAAAAAATCAACTGCGGTAAAATCAAAGGGACTACTAAAACAGAGAATTCCTTTCTCTTTACATCTATCCATTATCGGCTTGTGCCATTCCCACGGAGTATATGCTATTTTATATAAATCATATAGCGAACTCCCCCTCCATAAGCTCTTTGGATCAGAAATAAAAAATTCTCCATCCGATTTCTCGATCGTCATAGTATCAGATGTATAGGTTTGAATTTTTAACGCATGGGCACCAGCTTCTGCGGCAGCATCAACGATTTCAAATGCTCGTTCAATTGAATGATTATGATTTCCCGACATTTCTGCAATGACAAATGGTTTTACGTTACTCCCTATGATATGTTTCCCTATTGAAAATTGACTCATTTATCGTTACTACCTTTTAAAATAAATTCTACTTTTGCGGTTAGTTTGCCATTCGAAAAGTCGGCTTCATTGAAGCACAACTTATAATTACCATAGTTAATAAATGCATAAGGATAATCATCTGCATCAAGCATTCTGATAAAGTTATAAAGTCTACCAATATCTAAGTCACTTGGTAACTCGCTTTCTTCTGGCTTTCTTCTCTTAAAAAACGTAGGTTCACCTTTTTGAGGAAAAGGTTGATGTGATTCTGTCACTAATTTTTTAATAATTTCCCAACTTAGCTCTGATGCTCTTAAGTATATTTGCCGAGCAGAACCATCTAGGCTCAGTGGCAGTTTGAGATACACTGGTCCTGAATCTAAACCTTTCTCCATCCTCAACGCTGTTAAAACAGTATTTTGATTTCCTGCTAAGATCAAATTTTGAAGAGGAGAACCTCCTCTACCGTATGGAACATCAGTCATATGGAAACAAACACATTCATAATTATTTATAATATCCTCAGGGACAATCCAACGCCAATGGGGAAAGAAAATGAATTTTGGACTGAAATCCTTAAGTTCGGTTACTAATTTATCTGGTGTGTCTACAAATCGCCAATTTCCATCTATGTTAGAGGAATATTTTTCGTAAAGCTCCCTGTTCCAGCTCCCAACACTTGCTACCAAATATGATGACATAGTTTACTTAATAACTCTTCCTGCAATAAACGCTTCGGCAAAATTTGCTCCAATTGAAGCTCCTCGCCACTTTGCCAGAGCCTCAACAGCTTCAATTGAACGAGCGTGTGGAAAATTCCGCATTTCGGAATCGTAAGACAAAAGTGCCTCTTTTTTCTTTTTGATATGTGAATTTCCTAGCTCAAAAAATACATTAGGTTGAAAATATATACCATTCTGAATTTGCCACTCAGTACTAGAAGGAACCTCAAAAAAATAGAGTTCTCTTACCGAATGACCTGGAATTGGTCTGCAGGCTGTAACGACAGCTTCGTTAACAACTCTATGATCAATATTTAAGTCATTTCCAAAGTGGGTGAAAACGAGCGATGGGTTCAATTCATCTAATTTTTCTTCGATAACCTTTATAACATCCAATCTATCAATTGAATCCATTCGATTATCGGGAAAATCCAACAATTCAATTGATTTTGCTCCTACGACTTCCGCAGATTTTTTTGCTGAAATAGCTAAATCACCTAACTCCGTAACTTTGGAATTTCTATCACGAATTACTTGCCTACTAGTCAATCCTTCTGCCAAAATTAAAATATGAACGTTGTGACCTTCCTCCGAAAGCCTAGCCATTGTACCACCGCAGCCCAAAATCTCATCATCAGGGTGTGCGGCTATTGTAAGTATAGTCTTCTTCATATCTGTATTCTTCCGCTTTAAATATTTTTTTCAAATACTATCTTATTCGAGCCTTTAGAGTTAATTTTAAAACCATTTGAAAGGAAGCTCTTTTGAGATGCAATATTCTCTGTTTTAACCTCTCCAATTAAAGAGATTTTGTTCTTCAATAACTGATTTTCTAAATACTCGCATCCTAATTTAATTATATGATTTCCCAATCCTTTGCCCCGGTATCTTGCATCTACTGAAAAGTCAATTCTATAAGTTTTTGTTTTATTCTCTTTATCAAATCGGATCTGACCGATTGGCTTTTTTTCAGATTCTAAAATAAGTATTATTGAATTTTTATCTTTAATTTTATTTTCAAACCAAACTAGATGATTCTTCCATTCGATCGGCTTCGAATCAAACGAATTTTTTCTAACTTCAGGTTCGTTAACCCAACCAAACAGAAGTTCGCAGTCAGAAATGGAAACAGGTCGGAGGTGAAAGTCCAATTTTTTATGCCTAATCAATATCCGATGTTTGAAAGAAGTTGTTTTTTAGTATGCCTACGAGTTCTTTTGGTTCTCTTACGACTTGGGCTTTTTGAAACTCCACAAAACCACGAATATTACCTTCTTGATTCTCTGCGGTTTTAATCATAACCATAGGAACTTTACATCGATCCAATTCATAAGTGGTCTGCCCACCTGCTGTAATCGCAAAATCCATTTGGATCATTAAGTCCCGCATTTGAATGGCAGAAAGTTTTTTGTGAAGGTATGTTTTTTTATCAGATAAGTCTTTTAGTTTAATTTCGTTGGTAAACCCAGGACCAACAACCAAATGTTTCTCTATCGTGGGAAAGTTTTTTACTAACAGAGAAAGAATCGCTTCTGAAAATAAATGCGGGTCGCTACCACCGAGTGTAACCAAAATCTTCAGGGGAGGATTGTTTTTCTTTGGGATTTCAAAGTTTTCTCGAAATGGTTTTCTCAGTAAAACTCTGTCTTTACCCGTTAAAATTTTATATTTTTCAGTGTTGTATTCTAAATAAAGGCCAGGATAACCAGGATTTAATATTGTGGAATCAACGGGATACTCAATACGGCAGTCGTCATCAATGCAAATAAGTTCAGAGCAATAATCTTTTAAAGTATTATAAATTTCTAATTCCGCTAAATAAGAATCCACGTAAAAAATGAAACCACTTAGATCTGTTGTTTGGTTATACTCATCCAGAAATTCTTTTAACTGATTTTTTTCTTTCCAATTGATGGACTGAACCTGGCATGGAAAACTCCAGTGGGAAGAGGTATGATCGCTATGAAGGATCATTTGAATGGTAGTCTCACCCTCTTCCAAAAGTTTTTCGGCAAGAGCTGTGCATCTTCCCAAATGTCCAAGTCCAGTGGTAAGGAGTGCTTCTGTGAAAATCAAGGTAGGCATTGTAATATTTTTTGAATTATTAATTCAACTTTAGGCCATATTGCTAATCATCTTATATAAAACTTCGGCTCTCTCCCAGTCGTCCCCTGTGTCAATGTCTTGAACTCTCCATCTAGGAAGTTCAATGATGGACGACCACTTGTCAAATATCCTTTTACCTTCAAGCCAAGCACTTGGTTTTCCAAAATAAAACTGACCGGCATCATGGAAGGCTTCTGGCAAATCCTGGGAACGAGTACCAAAATGTTCAGGAAAAAACATTTCTATATTTCCATCTGTATCTTTCTTAAATCCTCGAAAGATAGGAAATCCAAAGGAGGTGGCAGAAAATACATATTCCCATCCCCCTTTGCGAAAAATTTTTTCTCCATTGATAAGATCGTTTTCCAGAATAAAAGGAGCAGTGGCATAGATACAAGCGACACAATCGACTTGAATGCCTTCCCTTATTATCCATTGAATGGCATGAGCAATCACAGGAATCGTTGCTGTTTGATCATCAGACAACTCACTAGGTCTCATAAATGGAACTTCAGCACCATATTGTCTGGATACTTCTGCAATTTCTAAATCATCTGTTGAAACAATCACCCTATCAAATAACTTCGATTGAATGGCTGTTTCTATCGAATAGGCTATCATGGGTTTTCCATGAAACAATTTGATATTTTTGCGAGGGATTCTCTTACTCCCACCCCGGGCCGGGATGATACATATATTCGTCAAAACAACACCTGATGCCCAATGGGAGTAATCAAAGTTTCTTTCACTCGATCCATGTCTTCATTCGTTAACTCTGGATATATGGGAAGGCTAATACACTGATTGTAATAAGACTCTGCATTAGGGAAAGAAGAAGGCAAAAACGAGTATTTTTTCTGATAGTAAGGTTGGCGATAAATCGGAATGTAATGTACGTTCACAAGGATTCCCCCTTCTCTCAATCTTTCAAATACTACTTTGCGATCAGCCAACATTTCTTTTTCTTTAACCTGAATTACATATAAATGTAACGAGGAATGATTGTATTCCATTTGTTTTGGAAGAATCAATGGAAGATCAATTAATATCTTATCATAATAGTTTTTAATCTCTTGCCTTCTCTGAACAATTGAATCTAACCTTTTTAATTGCGAAACACCTAAAGCTGCTTGCAGGTCATTCATTCGGTAATTATAACCCAAATCAATTTGTTGGTAATACCAAGGACCATCGGGTGGTTCAGTCATTTCTTTAGGGTTTCTTGTGATTCCATGACTTCTAAGTCGATAAATGGTATTTGCCAATTCGTCATCACTTGTTGTACACATACCACCTTCCCCAGTGGTAATAATCTTCACAGGATGAAAACTAAACACAGTAATGTCACTGAACTCGCAGGAACCTACTTTATGATTTTTGTAAGTACTACCTATTGCATGGGAGGCATCTTCGATGATACGAAATCCAAACTCTTTACTTAATGCGAAAATTTTCTCCATGTCGCAACTTTGACCAGAAAAATGTACGGGGATTACAACTTTAGGGAGTTTGTTCTCTAACTTAGCTCTTTCCAATTTCAACGAAAGTGCATCTGCAGACATATTATAAGATACAGGATCAATATCGACAAAGTCAACATCTGCACCGCAATACAAAGCACAGTTGGAGCTTGCAACAAATGAAATGGGACTAGTCCATACAGTATCACCAGGGCCAACATTCAGTGCTAAACAAGCCAAATGTAGTGCGGAAGTGGCACTATTAACAGCAATGCTATTCTTAACACCGACATACTCGCATATCATCTTTTCAAACAACGGCACAAGTGGTCCTTGCGTAAGAAAATCAGATCTCAGAACCGATACTACTGCATCGATATCCGCCTGATCAATACTATGTCTTCCATAAGGTATTTGGTTTTTCATGTTCGTTGGATCACTTTCCCTTCAGATAATTCAATTTTTTGGTCGCATCCATCTATCGTAGACAACCGATGTGCAATTATGAATATCGTAATCGATTTATCTAAAGAATCAATCGATTCCATAACTGCTTTTTCCGTGTCGTTATCTAATGCACTCGTTGCTTCATCTAGAAAAATAACTTCCGCATCTTTATATAAAGCTCTTGCAATACCTATCCTTTGTCTTTGTCCACCTGAAAGTTTTACACCTCTCTCTCCGACAAATGTATCAAAACCATCTGGTAACTGCTCGATATGTTCAGATATTTGCGCTTTCTTGGCTGCAATTTTTAATTTTTCAAAATCGATTTCTTCTTTTCTGTAACCAAAGGCAATGTTTTCGGCGATGGAAGAATCTGACAAAAAGATATTTTGTGGAACATGAGCTAGGTTGTTTTGCCAGAGTCTTAGATTTTCCTCATTCAACTCAATCCCGTCTACACAAATCCTACCTTTAGAAGGCACGAGAAGCCCCATCAGTAAATCCATAAGTGTACTTTTTCCACTTCCTGTCTGCCCAACAATTCCAACCCTACTTCCTTTTGGAATTGTTAAACTAACATTTGAAACTACTTCTTTTTTGGATTCATCATATTTGAAACATAGATTATCAATTTTTATATCATGATTAAAAGTAAATTTTCCAATTGGTCGATTTGAATTCTCCGTCTTAATCGGTTGATTCAAAAGATCCACGACATTTGACAAATTTTCCCGTCCAGATCTTAGATTTGACCAAGAATAATAACTTTGTTGCAAAATAGGTAAAACCCTTTGCGCAGCAATGGCGAGTGATCCCAAAATCGGAAGTGCAGACATTAGCGAATCATTTGATCTTCCGAAATGATAGGCAAAGATTCCAATCAAAGCCATTCCCAATGATTCCACTATATACCTAGGACTGGCACTATAATAATAATTTTCCGCAGAAGCCTTTCTGTAAAGCGAGTCTGAAACGCGGTAGATATTCAAAAAATAGCGTTGTGTGCCATCTAACAAAATATCGCGAATTCCACCCATCCCTTCCTGGAGAGATTTTTGAACCGTGGTTAAATTTTTTGTAAGAATCTCTCCATTCTTTTGGAGCTTTTTTTTTGAATACAAAGCAACAAACAGATAAAGCATTAAAAAAAATGAAAAAGAAATCAAAGTTGTCTTTGTATCAATCAACAATAATCCAACTATTATAAATATTAGTATAACGATAGAAGAGAGCAACGTCAGTATCGGCGTTATAATCTGAGTAACAACACTGCTTGCCTTTGATGTAATTCCAGTGATTACCTCTGCACTATTGCGGTTAATATGCACATAATAAGGCTGAAAGAGAGTTCTTTGGTATATTTCATAGCTAATGTCCGCACCAATCCCAAAAGATAATCTAGTGGTGGCGTAAATTAACAAAAGCCTCATTGCTCCAGAAACCAAAGACGCAATTATAAACCCAGCAGTCACATAGACTAATACAGCAGAAGGATCATTTACACCGAATATCCTCCAGAAAAACCGAAGTTCTTCCAAATTAAAAATCTGTGCGGGATTTGTAAGAGCTGCCAAAAAAGGGAAGACTGCACCTATGCTAAAAATTTCTGCAAAAGATGTGAATATGATTAAGGCAAACAATAAAAATAATTGTTGTTTTCTGCGCTGGTTAATTGAATACCAAAAACTAAGATATAGTTCATCTAAAATCAACCTAGAAAATTTCACAAACTTATCCTAACCAACCATCCGTACAACTTCCTCTGCAATCGCAGGAGAAGACGTAAGACCAGGGCTTTCAATCCCTATCAAATGGAGCCAATTGGATTCTTTATGAATCACAAAATCTTTCACTGCCTCTCCATTCAAAAACAAACGAGGTCTTAATCCGACATATCCCTCACTCAAATCTTCTTCCTTATAAAAATCTATGATCTTTCGCAATGACTCATAATATACACTTCTTTGTGTATTGATCGAATAATCTTCTTTTGAAGAAGCCCAATTTGAATTGGGGCCAGCGTATGCATCACCTCCCAAATGGAAAGTATAATGAACACCCAAAGCTGTAGAAGTTTTCATGGGCAACGGATAAACTAAAGTTTCATAAGGAAGCTGTCTGTTTAATCGGAAGTATTCACCCTTATTGGGACGAATTTCAAAGTTGTTACCCTTTTCATCGGATACTAATAATTCATCAGAATATAAACCGCATGCATTTACGAATAAATCTGCTTCCAACTCTTCTTTTGTATTTGATTGTAAGTCTATAGCAAAAACTCCGCCGTCTTCTCGAATCACTTTCTTGTTCTTCAAGATTTTAACCCCTGCTTCTTCTCCCAGTTGCCATAAAACTTTTAGGTAAGACGAGACATCCACAATGCCTGTTTTCGGAATCCAAAGTGAAGAATTACCAAGCACATGTTTCCAATGATTTCCGGGATTTGAAAATAATTCAATCTCAGGAATTCCTAAGCGTTTTCCATTCTCAAAGAGTTTTTCAATCTCATTTTGTTTATCTTTCTCTTCGGTTAATGTATCTGAAATTCCAGTGGTAATGACTTTCCCACATATGGAAAAAGGTATTTTGTTTTTTTCAAAAAAAGGAATCGCCAGTTCATAACCCCGAAAACATAACTTGGACTTTAGTGAGATTGGATCATAATAGATACCAGAATGCAATACACCAGAGTTTCTGCCACTGATGCCATCACCTGCATTTTCGGATTTTTCAAATACATAAACTTCGTAACCAGATTTTGCTAAGAGATAGGCTATCCAGGATCCTATGATTCCAGAACCAACAACAATCACCATCCCTATACCACCCTCTCCCAACTTCCGCCGCTAAAAAACCCAACCACATTCTCTGCAGCTTCCCTTTCCATATCTTCCCTACAATCATTGGAACACGAACCCATATGTTGGGTTAAAATTACATTCTCCAACTCACAAAGTGGTCCTTTATATGGTTCCTCATCAAATACATCCATAGCAGCTGCAGAAAACTTTCCCTCTTTTAAGGAATGATAGAGATCATTTTCATTTACGATCCCACCACGAGCCGTATTGATCAGAATTGCATTTGATTTCAATAAAGACAGTTTGGACTGATCTAATAAATTTTTGGTATCTTTTGTGAGAGGAACATGGATGGTAATGGCATCTGAATTTTTCAATAAGGTCTCTAAATCCACTTGAGTTATTGACGTTTCATTCCAATTTTTACCCAAAATACCATTCATTTTTGCAATCTGAATTGCTGACTCACTGAATCGAGTTATGGATTCCATTTGGTCTAACAAATCGCAAACAAGAATTTCTTTCGGCAAATAACCTAAAAGATGGGAAGCAACTCGTTTGCCAATCCTTCCAAATCCTAAAATTCCAATGGTAGAGCCACCAATCCTTTCCCCATAAGGCCTTGTCCATTCACCACGTCGAATTTCACGATCCGAATAAGTTACCTTTCGCATTGCATCTACAATCAAACTTAGGGCAAGCTCAGAAACAGCCGGGGATACGGCATCAGGCGTATATGCAACAGCAATTCCTTTCTCTTTGCAGAGATCCAATGGAACACTATCTAAACCAACTCCCACACGAGAGATTAATTTTAATGAATTCGTAGTTGTCACTAGAGGAGTTAATTCTTCTGTACCGGCGATCAAAGCGTCAAAATTTTGCGCTGCCTCGGTTACCTCAGACGGTTTCATTTTTCGACCAAGTGGATTAACAACCACCTGACAACCATTTGACTCCAAAACCTCAAGAGCCTTAGGACTTGTTCGGCAAAATGGAAATGTAGAAACAAAAATTTTATGCATACTTAAATGTTATTATATTGAAAAAAATACAATTTCCATTGATGAAGCACTATTCCACTCATCAATTTTGTTTTTGTAAAAAATCTTCATAAGCCAAAGCCACTCCAGCCCTTAGCTCCACTTGGTGTTTCCAACCCATTCGGTGTAATTTAGAAACATCTAATAATTTTCTAGGTGTTCCATCTGGTTTTGTTAGATCAAAAGTTAAATCTCCCGGATAACCGACAACCGCCTTTACCGTTTCTGCAAGTTCCTTAATACTCACTTCGATTCCGGATCCTACGTTGACATGTTCGCCACCTTTCGGGTCACCTGACACATCATAGTTTTGCATTAAGAAAACACAGGCTCTTGCCATATCTTCTGAGTATAAAAATTCTCTTAGCGGATTTCCAGTTCCCCAAATCACTACTTCAGGTAATTTGTTGACCTTTGCTTCATGAAAACGACGAATGAGAGCTGGCAATACATGGGAATTTTCAGGATGGTAGTTATCACCCGGTCCATATAAATTTGTTGGCATAACAGATATATAATTAGTATTATATTGACGATTGTACGATTGACACATCACAATACCGGCAATTTTTGCAACCGCATAAGGTTCATTTGTTGGCTCTAGTTTACCATCCAACAACTGACCTTCTTCCATGGGTTGTTTTGCAAATTTTGGATAAATACAAGAAGATCCTAAAAAACATAATTTTTTCACACCGTAGCGGTAGGATGCATCAATGATATTATTTTGAATTTGCAGATTAGAAAAAATAAATTCAGCCGGATAAGTATTATTTGCATGGATCCCACCGACTTTAGCGGCAGCCAGGAAAACATATTCAGGTTTTTCCTTAGCGAAATAATCCAAAACCATAGATTGGTTTGCTAAATCCATTTCAGAATGGGATCTGCCAATTACATTTTTATACCCTAATTGGTTTAAAACTTTTACTAAAGCAGAACCAACTAGTCCCCGGTGACCGGCAACATAGATCTTTGAAGATTGATTCATTAAAGCATTTTCCATTAACGATTAAGATAAAAATAAGTAAGTAATTTCATTTTCAAAATCAGGTTAATTCTTCCGCAATTTCACCTAACTTTTCTACTTCGGCTTTTAGGGCCTCGTATTCTCGTTTTTTGATTTCATAAAAATGTAAGGTGATTCTAGCCTTCTCTTCAATTCCTTGAGGAGTTAGTAGATAGGTGTAAGAAAGTTTATTTTTATTATTTCGAAAGTTATTCATTTTGATGAGGCCCTTATCCAAAAAGGCTTTCAAAATATAGTTCACCTTACCCAAACTAAGACCCAAGACGTCTGATGCGTCCCTCTGGGATAAATGAGGATTCTCCTCAAGCAATTGTAATAACTTGAGGTGGTGGTCATGGTATTGGAAGGATTCTTTCATGGCGGAAAAGTTCCGAAGAAGGTAGTGAGCCCAAGAACTAAGCATAGCTTCGCCCCCTGAGTCCCATTATTTTTACAAAATGTGTTCAGTGTTTGAACGAAGTAAAGAAATTTTTGTTCAAGTTTTGAACAAAAATTGTCAGGCCAACTAACCGGCAGAGGGAGGATACCCTCGGCTCCGAATCCAGTAAGACACATTAGAAACCAAACCAACCAAAGCCCAAAGAAAAGGGAAAACAAAAAGAACCAAATTGATTAGAGACAATTTGGATTGAATACAATCCTCTGGCGATTCATACAAGCTGACAAATCGTATAGAGTCGGAAAGTGAAACCGAATGTTTTTCGGAGAACTCTCTTAATAATTTTTGATGGTCTTCATCCGGTGGGATCAAAACTCCAAAATTTGGATGAACCCTCTCCTCTTGCCAATGATGAAACCTGTATAAACTGGACTCGAGGGCAAAGAAATGAATTTCCGTATTGGCATCCTCTTTCCATCGGAGCGGAATCAAAACATAATGCGAAGTATGGCTATTGTCCCTTCCTTTATGGTCATGTGATTTTTTATAAATGGAAGTACTTAGAATCAACTGCGGATCCAAATGATAACCATCTAATAAAAAAAACTTGGAATTGAAATTTTTGGATTCATTGGAAACCAAAGTTTTCTCTTTCAAACTCAATTCGATTTCTCTAACGATTTGAAATTCTTCTTTAAAATAAAAAAGAAAAACCAAGATACAAATAGTAACTATAATAAAAGAAACTTTCTCTACATAATTTGGTTTCAACAAGTGAGAGAAAAAAATGATCAGACACTGTGATGCGATGGTTGCGGTTAAAGCGAATGGAAATTCTAAATTTTTCCAAACCCAAATGGAAAAAAAAGTCCAAACCGCAAGAAGGAAAAGGTTTCCCAAAGTAATCAAGTAACGATTCATTTCACTATCAAAAATCCCAAATCACAATGGCAACCGTTACAACACTTACAAGCAAAATCATTAGTCAGAAAACAAGGGATTCTCTTTTGTTCAAGTTATGAACAATGTTTGCAGAAAAGAAAAGAAACCGAACGGTCTTTATCCATTTCTCTCGCTTTCCAATTGACGAAAGACCTACCCAAAGGAATACCAATGGTAATGAAACCTAAAAAACGAACGGTTGCTTACGATTTCCTAATCAAACTTGTGAGTTTCACAAAAAACCTAGTTTTCCATTCAATAGAAGAAAATTTTTCAGACGCAGAAAATCACTTAGAAACACCCTATCCTTCTGCCTTACTCTGCAACCATGTTTCCGAAGCCGATGTAGTTTCCCTTTCTATAGTTTATCCTAGACTCAAACCCAAAATCAAAATGATCATTCCTGCAAGAGAAGACATCTTAGCACCAGGTTTTTTACAAAAGGAATTCCGAGCCAAGGGAGTTCTCAAATGGATCTTCCGATTCATCGATGCCACAAAAATCATTCCATTTTTATTACGTTATATTGGAGCCGTTCCCATCAAACGACCGTTTCGCGACAACACAAGAGAGCTAATCAAAAGAGGCGAGTTAAGAGATACAGTAGATAACGAATGGAATGACCTTGTGGCTCATATTAAAAAAGGTCGAAATTTATTTATGTTTCCAGAAGGCACATACAACCAGGACGGATTTTTAAACCAGGTAAAACGCGGTGCTTATTACATTAAATCCAAAATTGGACAACTTCATTTTAATAGTTTTACACTCACTTACGACCATCTGTCCTATAAAAAAACAAAGTTATATATCAAATATGGAAAACCATTCCAATTTGATCCAGATTTTACCGCCGACCAAGTGGTAAAACTTGTCAGTGAAAAATTAGGTAAAAACTACACAGTTACATTAGGGAACCTCACCTCTTTTGTTTTATTTAAATTTGGAAAGGAAACCAAAATCAAACAACAACAGTTTATAGAGTTACTTTTGAAACTAAAAAAACAAATCGAAATTTCATTCCCAGAAATCACACTTGCATCGGAACTGAAAGGAGAAATTTTTCACGACCAATTGGAATCCATTTTTTCCAATCTAAAAAAGTTCAAACTAATTGACTGGGAAAACCAAATCATTTCTACAAAAGAAAGTCTTTACCATTTACCAAAGTCACTTCATAACTTAAAAAAGATGAATACAGTTTTATATCATAAAAACCAACTGACAGCCCATATGTCTCACTTAGAAGAGATATGGAACGGAGTATTTACAGGACATGGAGCTTATCATGAAACCACTTAAACCCATACGTTTGCTTTTATTTTTTAGTTTATTTTTTGTTGGATGCGGAACCATTTCCCGTGGTTGCGCCAAATACTTTGGTTATGATGAGGTTTGTGTAGACGGAGTCAAATACATCCAATTCACATCAGGAGCAAGTGTGAAATACAACCCGGATGGAACAATAGCCACTTGCCGTTAGATTTTTCAGCAAATTATCTACTTTAAACTATTTCCGGTTCTTTTTTACTTCCCAAAGTAAAATGGAACCGGCAGCCGAAACATTTAGCGAATTCACAACTCCATTCATAGGAATCTTAAGAATGAAATCACAAAGCGATTGTAGATGGACACTCATCCCTTTAGCTTCATTTCCTAAAATGACTAGGATTGGAGAATTTAAAGTTTTATCCACTAACGAAGATTTACCGGTAGAATCAGATCCAACTACCTGAAGACCAACACGTTCTTTTTCTTTTTTTAAAAATGTTTCCAATACAGATAGAGATTCGATGAAAACTATTTTAGTATGAAATATACTCCCAAGGCTTGCACGAATGACTTTAGGTTCATATACATCGATTGCATGGCCCAAAACAAAAACCGCATCGACTAAGAAAGCATCTGCGGATCGCAAAATCGAACCAAAGTTTCCTAAATCACTTGGCCTATCAAAAAGTAAGTAAAATGGATTTTTAACTTCTGGAAGATCTTCTAAATCATAACTCGAAATTTTTGCGGTAACAAGTAACTCTGAAGGATTTTCTTTTTCAGAAAGTTCCAGATACAATTCGGGAGATACTTCCAACTGTTTTACCGAGGGGTTTGACTTTAATACCGATTCCCCCCACTGCGACAAAGTACGCCCTTCCTGAAAAATGATCCTTGTGATCTGCCAACGGGCTGCCATCAATTGTTTGATGTTTTCCGTTCCCTCCACAAACACTTCCTTTTCCTTACTTCTTTTGGTACGGTTGGAACGAAGTGCTTCAAGGATCTGAAACTCAGAATTTTTGACCGAAATTTTCAGCGGTCGTTTTGTACTCATCAAACTTCTAAATGGTTACAGCAAGTCTTGTCCCTTGGTCAATCGCACGTTTGGCATCCAGTTCCGATGCGAGGTCTGCCCCACCAATCAAATGAACAGGAATTTTTGCCAATTCCAAAGGTGCCAGTAATGTACGATTGGGGTCTTGTCCCGCACAAACAACCACTGTATCACATGGAATTTTTCTAGATTCCCCTTTCACTTCAATGACAACCCCGTCAGCTTCAATGGCCTTATAAGTGACCCCAGAGATTTGAGTTACCTTTCGATCTTCCAATGAAGTTTTATGAATCCATCCAGTGGTTTTTCCGAGAGTCGCACCAAACTTACTATTGGAACGTTTTAACATAGTGACTTCTCTGCCAGAATGAGGAGTGTCTTTAGTTCCAAGCCCACCGTCTTTGGAAATGGTTTGGTTGATTCCCCATTCTTTTAGATAATTTTCTTTAGTGAAGTCATGGCCCGCATCCGTTAACAAAAGACTGACATCAAATCCAATCCCACCAGCTCCCATCACAACGGCACGGTTCCCCACTGGTTTTCCTTTTAAAACCACATCCACATAACTGAGTACATTTGGGCCATTGATTCCCGGAATTTCAGGAATTCGAGGGATAACTCCCGTAGCAAGCACGACTTCGTCAAACCCTTGTTGAATGAGATCTTCTGCAGTAACAAAAGTATTGAGTTTTAAGTTCACTCCGTATTTTTTTACCATCTCTCCAAAATAACGAATGGTTTCTTTAAATTCTTCTTTTCCTGGAATCCGGCGAGCAATGTTGAGTTGTCCTCCGAGTTCACTTCCTGCATCAAACAATGTTACAGAATGTCCGCGTTCGGCAAGTGTTGTGGAACAGGCCATGCCACCGGGACCCGCACCCACAACTGCCACTTTTTTTGGTTTGGATGTTTTTGTAATGATCAGATCGGTTTCGTGGCAAGCCCTAGGGTTCACCAAACAACTACAAATTTTTCCTTGGAAGATATGATCGAGACATGCTTGGTTACAAGCAATACAAGTATTGATTTCTGCTGATTTACCTGCGGCTGCTTTGTTGACAAAAGCTGAATCTGCAAGGAAGGGCCTTGCCATAGATACCAAATCTGCATCACCAGCAGCGAGTACTGATTCTGCAATTTCAGGAGTATTGATTCGGTTCGAAGTCACCAGAGGGATGTTTACATGACCTTTTACTTTTGCAGTGACCCAGGTAAAAGCAGCTCTCGGGACCATCATGGCAATGGTAGGAATTCGTGCTTCGTGCCAACCAATCCCTGTATTGATGATGGTGGCTCCCGCTTTTTCAATTTCTTTTGCCAAAATTAAAACTTCGTCAATATTACCCCCATCTTCCACAAGGTCTAACATCGAAAGACGGTAAATGATGATAAAGTCCGTTCCCACTCGTTTGCGAACTGCTTTGATAATTTCAATCGGGAACTTAATGCGATTTTCAAAACTACCACCCCAATCGTCAGTTCTGTTGTTTGTACGTTTGGCAATGAATTGATTGATTAGATATCCTTCACTCCCCATAATTTCAACACCATCATAACCAGCTAATTTGGCGAGTTCTGCACATCTGGCAAAATCTTCTATGGTTTGGTAAATTTCTTCTTCTGTGAGAGGATGGGGTTTGAACATATTGATGGGAGCTCTAAGATTGGATGCCCCCACAATTTTATCATGATAACCATACCTTCCCGTATGTAAAATCTGCATGGCAATTTTTCCACCTTCTTTGTGGACGGCCTCAGTCACTACCTTGTGGTGGTTTGCCTCTTCTTCCGTATCCATCACTCCACCACCGCGAGACACTCGGCCAGCTTCATTGGGAGCAATTCCACCTGTCACAATGAGGGCAACTCCCCCTTTAGCTCTTTCACCATAAAATGCGGCCATTCTTTCATACCCATTGGGTGCCTCTTCCAAACCTGTATGCATAGAGCCCATAATGGTTCGATTTCGTAGAGTTGTGAATCCTAATGATAAAGGAGAAAGAAGATTGGGATAAGATGTCATATGCTACAAAAATAGAAAATGGAAGAATTTGGCAAGATTTACTTGCAATCCATGGGGAAACAGGTATAACAATCCCCTGTGGTTATTGGGACTGAGACTAAAAATAGAAAAAATGCCATTCTCTTTGTAGATGATGAGACCATCATTTTACTGAGCATGAAGTCTCAAGTCAGACAACGTTTCGGAGAAAAATACAAATACCTAACAGCAGACAATGCAAAGGAAGCATGGGATCTTCTCCAAGAATTAGAAGAAGAAGGAAGTTCTGTTTCCGTCATCATTACTGATTGGTCCATGCCTGGAATGAATGGGGATGAATTTTTACGAAAGGTACACCAAACCTATCCAGAGATTGAAAAGGTGATCGTCACAGGTTTTGCAGACCAAAAATCAATGGATGAATTAAACTTGGAAATTGGTCCCATTGTTTGTTTGAAAAAACCTTGGGACGAAGAAGAACTCATCACCACTATTTCCAAGGCAATGGAAACTTAAACATTTTTGGGAAGGTAAATGGAAAATATCGTTTTTCCAGGCACAGAAGAAAGTTCAATCCTACCACCGTGACGTTTCACAATTTTATTTACGATATCGAGACCAAGTCCACTCCCTTCACCAGGAGGTTTGGTGGTAAAAAATGGTTCAAAGATTTTTGATTGGATCTCTTCTGGAACACCTGGACCTGAGTCCCTAAACGAAACCAAAATTTCCTCTCCAAAATCTTTTACTGTAATTTCTAAATCTCCAACAAAGGACATGGCTTGGAGTGCATTATAAATTAAATTGGTCCATACATGCAAAAGATCTTCCGGATAACAATCAATAGGTTCTACTAAATCAAAGTTTTTGACTAAATTGATTCCTCGTTTTAATTGGTTTTGATAAATGGTTAATACGGTTTCTATGGTTTCAGGGATGGAGGCCTTATTTTTTTTCCCACTCACGTCAAACCTGGAAAAATTCTTCAAGGCATACATAATTTTAGAAATTCGATCCACTGCCAATTGAATGGAACGAGTGTTCCTTCGAAATTGGATCTCCAGGGACAAATAATCTAAGAATATTTTTATATAATGGGAATGAAATAAAGGAAGATAACTTGGATCAATTTCGCCGATTCCTAAATCCACCCAAATATCAGCCAGTTCTTCAGCTTGGGCGTTTGTAAATCCGTTGGTCAAAAACAATTCACGATTTCTTTTTTTACGAAGACGATCCTCTTTTCCTGTATAAAATTCAATGGGCCTATCTAAATTTCCAAGAATCGTTTTTAAAATTTTTTGTTCTAGAACTGGAACTGACAAAATGGCTTCCCGAAAGAGCTGGGAAGCAAGCCCATACCTTTTTTGCCAATCCATCATATTCTGGTT